>NZ_JAJCXD010000061.1:0-17520 GCF_021056305.1 Actinokineospora sp. PR83 | reverse complement strand
CGGCGGTGCCGCGCCGCGCGGACCGCGCCCGGCCTGGGGCCCACGGCCGGAGGCGCCCGCCCGGCGCGACCGCGCCGCGGCGACCCCTCCGAGCACCACTACCGCCAGGACCAGCAGGATCGCTGCCAGCCCCGGATTTCCGTTGATCATGGCTACTCCTGCCACCAGCAGCAGCACCGGCACCGCCCACAGCAGGCGGGTCACCGGTACTCCCGGCCGGTCGTCGTCCTCGGATGTGCTCGTGCTCGATGTCTCGCCCGCGCCCGCCTTGCTCTTGGCGGGCGTGCCGTTCTCGGCGGTGGGTTTGTCGCCCGTGGTGGTCGCGGCCGGGGCGCCGGTGGCCCCGGTGGGCGGCGTCACCGCCGCCGCGCCGGGGGTCTGCGCCGGGGCGGGGGCGGAGGCCGTCACCGGCGGCTGCGCGCGGTGCGCGGCCGCGGTGAAGGCCTCCGGCACGACCGGCGCGACCGGCGCGCTCCCTGGGTTGGGGGTGCTGTCCGCCACGATCGCCTCCTTCCTTGGATGGGTTTGTGCTGATCAGGGGGGGTCAGGAGAAGAGGGAGCCGATGCCGTCGGCGAGGGTGGTGCCGAAGGTCTTGCCCGCGCCGATGACCGTGACGAGCAGGCCCGCGACCTGCGCGGCGTGGGTGACGCCCCACCACCCGATCGCCACGAACAACCCGATGACGAACAGGCGCTTGACCCAGAAGATGGCGGTGTCGATCATGAGTGGATCCCTTTCGAGTGGACGAACAGAACGACGGTGAGCTGGGAAAACAGGGTCAGTGCCCGAGGTAGATCGCGGCCACGCGGCGGGCGGCCTGCTGCCCGATGCCGCCCGGCAGCCGCTTCCGCAAGGTCTTGATGACCGCGGTGACCGAGGGGTTCGCCGACAGCGCGCCCTCCGCGGTGGCCTCGCGCAGCAGCGCCAGGTGCTCGGCGGTGACGGCGTCGTCCTTGAAGATCACGACCGGTGCGTCCTTCGACGCCGCGATCGCCTCCCCGTAGAGCCCGGAGACCAGATGCCAGGCGACAACAGCGCCCACGACCAGGGCCGGGACCAGCAGGTGCACCAGCAGGTCACCGGCGTTCCAGCCGAAGCGGAGACCCCAAGGGAGGACGTTGAGCAGCACGCTGGCCGCGGCCAGGGCGCCGTCGAACCAGTAGAAGCCGCGGGGGACGGCGATGCCCCGGGCGCGGGCGGTGAACTGCGCGACCAGCGACACCACCAGCAGCACGCTGGCCAGCGGCTCGACCAGGTAGCCCACGATCGGGCCGTCCACGCCGACCAAGCCGTGATGCACGGTGCGCGACATCCACGCCACGCCCCCGGCGAGCAGCGCAAACACCACGCCGGAGGAGGCGACGAGCTTGCGGTAGTCCGCCCCCAGCGCCCGCGCCGGGTCCAGGATGCGGTGCCGGGCCCGGTCCGCCCGCGCGTCCCACCGGTCCTGCCGCCGCACCCGCGACCGTCGCCTGATCTCGGCCTTGCCCGCCCGCTTGCGCTCCCGGCGCGCCTTGGTCCGGATCGTCTCCGCGACCTCGCGGTCCTTGCGCTCCTCGGCCTCCGAGGGGATCTCGGTGAACACCTCGTCGTCGACGAGCTCGGCGTACTCGTGCAGCAGGGCCCGCTGGGCCTTCTTGTCGATCACTCGGCGCTGCAACGCCGCCACCGCCGCCGACACCGGCGCGGCCGTGGTGTCCGCCGGGGACGGGCTGACCCGCTCCTCGCCGGCCACGGCGTCGACGACGTCGGAGACGACGTCCTCACCCGCGAGCACGGTGCCGGGCAACCGGTGGCCGTTGATGGCCGGCCGGTCCGGGATCTCGGTCACGACGACCGCCTCTCTGTCGTGTTTGTGCTGCTCAGGGCCGCGATCCGCGCGGCCGCGGCATCCAGCTCGCCGTGCTGCTCGCCCAGGGCCCTGGCGATGACCCCCAGGGCGGCGAGCGTGCGGGCCCGCCTCCCACCGGCCCGCTCCTCGGCGATGACCCGCTCGACCATCGCCGCCAGCTCGTCGGCCTGGGCGGCGTAGGCGGCCACCTCCCCGGCCAGGGCCGTCGCCGACCCCGCCGGGACGCCGTCGGCCTCGCCGCCACCGGCGAGCACGATCAACTCGACGCGGGCGGGCGCGGTGGTCAGCGACCGCTCGAACGCTGCGGCGGCGAACACCAACTGCTGCTCGCGCTCGTCCGACGTGGCAGCCCGTGCCGCTAGGGCCTCGTGCAGGTCCGCCTTGGCCCGGTACCAGGCGCACACCTCAGCGTCGGTCGCGGTCAGGCCCGCCCGCGCCTGCGCCACCGCGGTGATCGCCGACAACGTCGACCAGCCCTGATCAGGGCAAACAGTGGTGATGGAGGTGGTCACCGGGACCTCCGCAGGTAGTCCTCGGCCGCAGCCACCGCCTCCATGTGGCTGGGGAAGACGGCCTGCATGTACTGCTCGCCGTCACACACCAGCCACCGGGTCACGTCCAACACGACCCCGCAGACCGTGCCCACCTCCGACAGCAGCACCGACGGCGCCGGGAACACCTGCAACGGGCCGACCGTTGTGGTCGGCACCGCCACCACCACCTGCCCGGCCGGACCCGGCACCAGTACGTCGCTCAGCTCCGCACCCGGCAGCGCTACCGGCAGAGGTTCCCTGGTCAGAGCCATCACGCCGCCTCCGTCAGGTCGTTCTCACGAACCTCCGCCGCCCGGCGCTCCTGCCGCTCCCACTCGGTCTCCCCACCCCAGATCCCGAACGCCTCGTCCTGACCGGCGGCCAGGCAGGCGACGCGCACCGGGCACGCGGCGCACAGCGCCCGCGCCCGCAGGATCGAGGAGTCCCGCCGGGCCGCCGGAAACATCAGGTCCGGGTCCACACCCCGGGCACACAGCCCTTGCCTACGGTCGAAGGACCGGTCGACGTGCACACCGAGCTGGTCACCCAGCCCGGCCCACGGCTCCATCACCCCGGAAAGTTGGGCCTGACCTGCGTTAAGCTTGATCACGGGTCGTTTCCTCTCACTTGTAGCGACCTGTTCACGAGGCCCTGCCGGGTGCCACCGGCGGGGCCTCTTGCCTTGCGGTTCCGAGCTTGATTATGTTGGTTATAACCAAGATAATCACCGGCCTCTGTACGTCTGTCAAGAGGGCGGATATGGTGGTTATAACCAGGAGGAGGCGACCCGTGCACGCTTACGAGCGCATCGCGCAGACGCTCGCGGCCGAGATTGATCAAGGCGTATGGCGCCCGGGCGAGCTGCTTCCGACGCTCGCTGAGCTGGAAAAACGCTTCAACGCCTCGCGTATCACCGTGCGCGGCGCCATCGACCACCTCGCCAAACAGGGCTTGGTGTTCACCGGGTGGGCCGCCAGCAGGCGGGGCACGATCGTGCGGCACCGAGGCCGCACACCCATCGTCGCCAACCTCGCCATCCGACCGAACCGACCGGAGTCCAGCTCGGACGCGTTCATCGAGGCTGCCGAGCGCACCGGCCGGAAACCAAGCAAGCGATTCGAGCGCAAGATCGAAGTGCCACCACCGGGCATCGCCGACCGCCTAGGCGTCGACCGCGACACACCCGTGGTTGTTCGCGTGCTGACACAGCTGCTCGACGAGGAACCCTGGAGCATCGAGACCGGGTACTACCCGCTGGATCTCGCCCGAGAAGTCGGTCTCGACAACCCGGCCGACATTCCAGGCGGCACTGTCCGCGCGCTGGCTCAGGCTGGCTACCAGGAGATTGCCCACGTCGATGAAGTGACCGATGAACCCGCCGACGCTGACGAGGCATACCACCTGGCCATTCCGATCGGCAGTCCGCTCCTGGTTGTGGTTCGTGTCGCTGCCACTGCTGAGCGCGTCACTCGCGTGATGCGCTACCTGCGTTTGGGCGGCCGGACCCGCCTCCTGTGGGAACAGGGCGCCCAAGAGGGACTCGACGTCATCGCAGCGGTCGGACGCCAAGTCCGAGAAAATGAGGTGACAGCGTGAGCGGCTTCTTGATCCGCCCGGCCATGCCTACTGAGTGCGACGTCGTCCTGGGCTTGCTGTTCGACCGTGCGCTGTGGCTCCACCAGCGAGGCAGCGACCAGTGGTCCCGCACGAGCGCCTGGCCCAAGCAGATGAGCCAAGCCATCGACGCCGGGCACACCTGGATCCTTTTCGGCATCGACCAGGTCCCGATGGCCACCATCACGTTGTCCACTTCGGCGGACTCGGATTTTTGGTCCGCAGCCGAGCGCGAGGCGCCAGCCATGTACTTGTCCAAGTTGGCCACAGCCACCTTCGTCCGAGGCGGACTCGGAGCCCGCGTACTCCAGTGGGCGGTGGACTACGCATTTCGACAGGGGCACCACCCCGTCCGGGTGGATGTCTGGAAAACCGCCTATAAGCTGCACAAATGGTACGAAAGCCAGGGATGGACGAAGCTGCGCACCGTCGAAGTTCCCGGCCGCATGTCCGGAACTCTGTTCGAGCGGGCAGCGGAACCGTGCATGGTGCCGGAGTTCGCCACAGTGGAGCAGGCCGTTCCGCGGACCTGGCCGTTTACGGACGATGAGTGATCATGAATCCCGATGAACTGATCGCCGCGCTCGCGGCCGAGTCGGCCGCTGCGAACGCGGCGACCCAGACCGCGTACTTGGCGTACTCCACAGCTCAGGGCCACAGTGCGTGGCAGGAGGCCCGAGACAACTACTGGCGCCTCAGCGGAAAGGCAGAGGCCTGGCACGAGGCTCTGCACGTCCTGCGATCGCACATGGATGCACAGCGGGCGGTAGGTGAATGATCGCGGTGAACAGCGTCGCCCGGCGTGTCGACTGTGTTCCTGTCTCCCAAAACGGTAGAACTGTGCGCATGGAGAAGAAGCGCACGGGACGCCCGTCCAAGGGACCGCGCAAGCGCGTTCAGGTGCGCTTGCCACTCGAACTTGCTGCTGCGCTTGAAGAGCACGCTGAGCAGGCCGGACTGTCGCTCAACGACTACCTCGGCGAGATGGCTGCCCAGTGGACCGGGGTGCCCTATCAGGACCAGGGAGTGTTGATGGCCTCGTAAACGCGAGAACGGCGGACATCCCCTGCCAAGGGAAGCCGCCGTTCATGTCTCGCGCCAGAGTCGAGTTGCCTGCTCGTCTCTGGCGAGGTGAGGGATCGGTGCCAGCCGATCGCCTGACCAGTTGTTCCCGGTAATCAGCCGGGTTCACCCGCCCCTTCATCAGGGGCCACTCCGAAGCGCCTTGCGGCTCTTCGGCACTCCGGTGGCCTTCCGACCACCGGCTCCACACACGCGAGGCTCTCGCATGTCCAGATGGGTTTTTCAGTTGTTCCTGCCAAGGGTAAGGCCGGGGACGGGCGTTCGCCAAGTCTTCGGCCCCCGCATGTCTCCAGGATCACGCGTTTGCGCTGATCAGAGGCGATTTTTAGACCGTTGGGCACGTTGTGACGAGCCTATATTTGGCGCTCGTGGTGTTACGCCATGCGGGATGGATCCCGCTCTTGCAGAACACCAATATTCTATCAACTATAAAGATAGTCGAGTGTCCGAACCGGTTGCGGTGGCCGGGCGGTGACGGCCGCCGCCCAGCGCCGCGCGGAGGCGCGGCAGTGGCTTCCGCCGCTCGATCAGGTCCTGGTCGAGCCGGTCGGGCACGGGGGCCTGGCCCCGGTCGGGGAGGACCCCACCGCCGCGGTGTACGCGGCGGGGCACGTCTTCGCCGACGAGTTGGGCAAGGTCGACTCGACGTTGCTGCGGTCGGGGGTGCGGTGGTGCAGGTTGCGCTGGATGCACCGGTCGGTGCGGGTGCGGTTGGCCCGGGAGGTCCTGGCCCGGGAGATGCCGGCGAACACCCGGACCTGCTGGGAAGGCGGCCGGGTCTGGCTCGACGAGGTCGGGGTGCGTGTCGACGGGCAGCGGTGGCAGCGGCGTCGCAAGGACACCTGGACCGCTGTCGCGGTGCTGCTGGCGGAGTCGGTGCGGCCCGGGCTGCGGCCGTTGACGGAGATCAGCCACAAGGCGCTGGCCGTGGCGGTGGGCGTCTCCGAGCGCTATGTCACCGACATCATGGGCTGGTTCTGCGAGCAGGGGCTGCTGGGCAAGCTGCTCACCGGCACCCAGTTCCCCCGGCTGGAGACCCCCGAGGGCGAGACCGCGGCCGAGCGCGCCGGTCGGCTGGCCCGGCGGCGGGCCGCGGAGGCGGCTCGCCGCGCCCGCCGCACGCTCGCCTTGGCCCAGGCCCGCGCCGAGCTGGACGCCCTGCGCGAGGGCAAGCCTGTCCCGGCGGCGGACTTGGACCCGTACCGGGAGTTCCGCGCCGTCCAGGACGGCGCCGACGAGGGGCCGGACTTGATCGCCCTGGCCAGCGTGTACGAGCTGCGCCTGCCGGTGCCCCCGCCTCCTGCCCCGGCCCCGCGGCCGGAGAACGTCGTGTCCCTGGACGAGGCCCGCCGTGCTCGCCGCCCCTCCCCCGTCGAGGGCTGCCCGCAGTGCGACGACGAGGAGCACAACCCGCCCCTGAGCAGCGCGAACACTCAAAAGTTCTACCCCACCGACTCTGGGAGGGTTACTGCTCTCTCTCCAGAACACAGGGGGGATGTGGATGAACGACGCGCTTCGCGCGGCTCAGAAAAGAAGGGATCAGGTCAGGTCGGGGGGTCGAAATCGCAGGTCACACGGCGTTCGGTGGCTCAGCGGACCGCTCAGGCCCTGCTGGTGGGCCCTGTGGAGGGTTGGTGCGAGCAGGACGTGACCCTGCCCCAGCGGCTGCGCCGTGGGGTGAAGCCGAGCTGGCTGGCGGGCAAGGTCCGGCCGCTGACCGCGGCCGGGTGGACACCGCTGGAGATCGCCTGGCACCTGCTCACCCGCGGCGGCCGCTACGCCACCCTGCCCGTGGGGATCACCAACGCCCCCGGGTGGATCACCGCGTCGCTGCGGGCAGCGGACCCGCAGGTCAGGCCCACCGTCAAGTGGGCTGCCGACGACCTCGACCGGGAGGGCCTGGCCCACGCCGCACACCGGGCGGAGCAGATCGCCCGGCACGCCGGGGCCCGCCGGGAACACGAGGAACGCCGTGAGCGTGAGCGCGGTCGCGCCAAGCGCGCCGCGATCGAGGCCTGCGGGATGTGCGACGAGCACGGCTGGCTCGACATCCCCGACGTCGCCGACGCTGTCCGCTGCAACCACGACCCCACCACCGGCGGGTGGTGAACATGCGCCGACCCGACTTTCACCTTCTTGTGAACACTGAGACGGTCGTCAGTCGATCGAGCGGCGTCTCAGGTGGGTTAGTTTTGTTGGGTCATATTTAAAATCAATTATGTTTGACAGCAGAACGTAACTAGTACTAGATTGGTTGACATGACGCAGGAAATGGGGCCTTCAGGGGTCGCAGGAGACGGTGAGCCTGCTGGTGGTGTGCGCCTCTGTCAGTACCGGGCGTGTCGTGCTCCGTTGTCTCCGGTGCCGCCGGAGAAGCGGGGCCCGAAGCCGAAGTACTGCACCGACGGCAAGACGTGGCCGCCGGACGGGCGTACATGCAAGGAGATGGCGCAGATCGAGCGCGACGCCGCGGCCGCGGTGGGGCTGGAGGTGCCGTTGGCGACCTACCAGCAGGCCACCGAGCGGTTGGCGCCGTCGCTGGCGGAGGTCCGCGACCGGCTCGACACCCTCCTCGCCGCCGGTGCCGACCTCGATTCCGCGGCCTTGACCCGGGTCGCCGCGGCCGAGGAGGAACGCGGCGAGGCGCTGCAGCGCGCGGAGGCCGCCGAGGCCCAGGCAGCGGTTGATCAGCGCAAACGCGCCGACGCCGAGCGGGCGGCCCGCCTCGACCGCGAGGCGCGGCTTGTCGCCGAGCGCCTGGCCCGCGACGCGGAGAAGGAGAAGCAGGAGCAGGTCGGCGCCGCGTGGGTGAAGGTCGTGGAGGCCGAGCGCGCCCAGGGCCAGGCCGAGGGCCAGCGCGACGAGGCCAAGGCCAACCTGCGCGCCTACATCGCCCGGTTCGACGACCTCGCTGGCCGCCACGACGAGCTGCGCAAGACCCACGCCACCACCGAGCGGGACCTGACCAAGGCCACCACCGCGCTGCGTGCCGCGGAGAAGACCGTCGAGGCCCTGAGCAACGAGAAGACCACGCTGACCGGGCAGGTCACCGACCTGCGGGCCGCCGTGGAGAAGGCCGCCGTCGACCAGCAGGCCGCCCTGGAGGCCCTGCGCGAGCAGATGCAGCAGCGCGTCGACGCGCTCACCGCCCAGGCCGCCGCCGAGCGCAGCCGCGCCGACACCGCCGAAGCCCAGCTCGGCGCCCTGCGCGAGCAGATCACCGATCTACGCGAGCAGAACACCACCCTGGCCAAGCAGCTCGGCGGTGTTGAGCCCGAGGTAATCGAGCTGCGCCGCCAGCTCGCCGAGGCCACCAAGCCGAACGAAAACCCCTGATCAGACCGGGTGCTCGCCTTCGTTCCCGTCCCGGTTCACCGGGCCGGGGGCGTTGGGGTCCACCCGGACCGACCTGCCAAACACAGCCCGACCGGGCGGCTCTTCCCGCTAAAGAGTCGCCGCCCGGCCGGGGTCACTCCCGAAGGAGCAGATCATGTCTACCACCCTGGTCCTGCTGTGCCCGCGTCCGCCGCGGGCGCAGGTCGAGAACGACAACGGGGCCTGCTGCTGCGGCGGCACCCTGCACACCTGGGGCGACCCGGTCTGCGTCGACGCCGCCGGGGGCGGTCAGTGATGGCCACCTCCCCCGCCGCCGCGCTGGCGGCCCTGGCCCTGGCCCACGGGCACGTCGCCGAGCAGGAGGCGCTGCGGCGCCTGGCCGCCGCCCACGACGACCTCGGCGACGACCTCGATGCCGCCCTGGTGCGGCTGCTGCTGAACCCCGGCCCGACCGGTGTGGCCGCGGACCTGTCCGACCCGACGGGGACCGGCGCGGAGCTGCTGGCCCACGCCGGTCCCCTGGCCCCGGCCCTGCTGGGCATGTTCGCCACCGCGGCGGGCCCGGTCGACCGGGCCCGCGTCGCCCTGGCCCTCGAGGAGGCGCTGGCCCCGCTCATCGCCGACCGCGGCGGCAGCACCGTCCTAGGCGAGGTCGCGGTGGCCTACTACCGGCAGGCCGGATGGACCGAGCAGGCCATCACCACCGCGATCGCCGGTGCCCGCCGCGCCGCCGGTGATCAGCGGTGATGCTGTCCCTGCCCGCCCCGGCGGTCGTGGTGCTCATGGGCTGCTCCGGCAGCGGCAAGTCCACCGTCGCCGCCGCCCTGGCCGCCGGCGACCCGGGCACCGCGGTCGTGTCCTACGACCGGTGCCGGGAGGACATCAGCGGCGACGCCAGCGACCAGGCCGCCACCGCCGACGCGATCGCCCTGGCCCACCGGCGCCTGGGCGACCGCTGCGCCCAGGGCCTGGGCACCGTCGTCGACGGCACCCACCTGGTGGCCGCCCACCGGCGTCAGGTCGCCGTGATCGCCACCGCCCACCAGCACCCGGTCGTGCTGGTCGTGGTCGACACCCCGCTGGAGGTCTGCCTGTACCGGCAACTGGCCCGCCCGCCCCGCGCCCCCGGAGCGCGGTGGGGGCGGCGGGTGCCCGCCGACGTCGTGCGCGCCCAGCACGCCGACCTGGTCGCCGCGTTGCCCGGCCTGCACACCGAAGGGCACGCCGCCGTCCACATCCTGTGCCACCCGATGCCCGCGGCCGACCGTCCCGACCACCCCTGATCAGCACGAACCCTGGAGGACCTCATGGCCACCGCACGCCAGATCCGCAACGCCCTGTCCGACCTGCGCAACGCCGCCCCGGAGGACAAGGCCGCCGCGAAGGCGATCGTGCTCACCCTCGGAGGGCAGACCGCCCTGGGCTTGGACAAGACCGACTGCAAGGACTTCGTCGCCTCCCTCGGCGCCGAGATCGACGACGCGATGGGCGCCTGATCAGCCCACACCCCGATCAGCACCTGCGCGTCGGCGACAGTCCCGTCCCGCTGGTGACCCCCTGATCGAACCCGACGGCGGGTCCCGGTCTCAGGGGCCCGCCGTCCGGTACAACCAGAGCGTGGACATCGACCCGAGCAGGCCCGCCCCTCCCACCCTCAGCGCGGGCGACGAGCCCTTCACCCTCGACGAGGTCCGCGGGCACGTCGACGACCTGCTCCGGCAGTTCGCCGATCACCCCGGCGTCGACCTGCTCGGCGTGGTCGCCGCCATGCTGGCCGAGACCGTGTGCACCTGCCAGCCCGCCGACACCGGGCACCGCGCCCTCGTCATCCACCTGCCCCGCACCCGCTGACCCCGCCGGGCCGGTGACGAGCAGCACCGCGGCGTGCCCCCTCACACGCCAGACCGGGCACCGCGGCGGTGATCGCCGCGGTGCCCGGCGACGACTGGGGTGGGTTCTACGTCACTGCGTCGCTGCCGGAGGGCAGGTGGAGTGTGATCTCCGGTGAGACGGCGCCCTTGAACCGCGTCCCGTCGAAGGTGGCGACGTCGTGGAACTGCATGCCGTGGCCCACGACGTCACCGTCGAACTGCGCGTCGCGGAAGATGACCTCGCGGCTGAACCGTGTTTGAGCGAACCAGGCTCTGCGGTGGAACCGCGTTTTGTCGAACCACGCTATGCCTTGGAACTGCGTCCCGTCGAACATGGCATCGCCGTCGAGCGGCAAGGTGGGCTGTGTTCCGCCGAACTCGGCCATGCCGAACATTGCGTCGCCACCGAACCGCACCCCGTCGAACCCCGCTCTGCGGTGCAACCGCGCGTCGCGGAACCAGGCGCTGTGGTGGAACTGCGCTCGGGTAAACCAGGCGTTGCCGCTGAACTGTGTCCTGTTGAACCTGGCGTCGCCGCTGAACTGTGCCCTGTCGAACCTGGCGTCGCCGCTGAACTGAGCTTCGTCGAACCTCGCGTCGCCGACCATTCGCGTGTCGCACAGGGTCGCGGTGCGGATCGAGGTGTGGTCGAGGTCGAGGTCGACAAGGACTGCGCCGGTGAGGTCAAGGTCGATGTCGGCCCAAAACGTCGCCGCCGGGTCGCCGAGGTCACCGCGGCGCAAATGGTGGGCCAGGACGCGCTGGGCGGTGAGCCGGACCTCCCGTTCCTGCACCCGTTCCCGGTGCCGGTCGATGACCTCGACGTCCGCATCGTCCTCGGGAGGGTCGCCGGGCAGGGTGTAGGGCATGCGCAGGTAGGCACATAGGACGTTGACGATGGTCTGTCGCTGGTCGGGGTGGTCCTGGGCGAGGCGTTCGAGGGCGTAGAGCCCGGCCAGGCGGACGGGGGCTTTGTCGGAGCCGAGTTGTTCGGCGGCCTTGGTGTAGAGGTCGGTGATCCGCCGGGCGATGGCGTCGGATTCGGTCGCGGTGGCGACGCGTTCCTGGTGTGTCTCGGTCCGGGCTGCGACCTGTTGTTGGTGGGTCAGGGCCCGTTCGCGGTTGTCCAGGTCTGCCTCGGTGGAGCGTTGCCGCCGCCACGCCAGGTACAGCCCGAACAACCCGCCGCCGCCGATGCCGATGCCGAGCCCGGTCTTGAGCGCGTCCAACCGGGCCGAGACCAACTCCTTGCCCTCCAGGCCCCGGGTACCCGCCCACCACAACGCGACCACCACCCCCGCGGTGAGCACCGCGACCGCGACGACGCCGGTCACGATCTTCCATCGGGGAATCTCCGGCAGCACCGGCCGGGCCGCAGGGGAGTGCGGGGGCGAGTCAACAGGCGGCGGAGGAGGAGGTGGTGAGGTCACCCCCTGATCATCACCACCAGCGGCCCCAGCGCTACATACCCCTCGTCGGTCCCCCTGCCTGCTGTGCGATCCGCAAGGTAGTCCGAACCCCGCAAGGTTCGCGCGAACAGGACAACGACTGTCCTGTCCAGCCCAAGGTGGCGAAGCACGATGCCGTTGACCTGTGGTTCGACAATTAGGTCCGGACATCCAGCAGGCATGGCTGTCCGGACCTAATTGTCGGGATCGGGGTCGACGGGCGCGTCGTGGTTTGACCTCAGATACGGCCTGATCTCCTTCGGGATGCCGCCGCTGAACCGCGTCCCTTTGAACCCGGTGTCGCCGCTGAACTGCGTCCTGTCGAACAAGACGTTGCCGCTGAACTGTGCCCCGTCGAACCGGGCGTCGCCGCTGAACCACGCCCCGCCGAACAAGACGTTGCCGCTGAACTGCGCCTCGTAGAACCGGGCGTCGCCGCTGAACCACGCCCCGCCGAACCAGGCCTCGCCGCTGAACTGTGCCCCGCCGAACAAGGCGGCGCCGCCGAACTGCACCCCGGCGAACCTGGTGAGGCCGCTGAACTGCACCTCGTAGAACCTGGTGATGCCGTTGAACTGCGCCCCGCTGAACCAGGCGTTCCCGTTGAACTGCGCCCCGTCGAACCGGGCGTTCCCGTTGAACTGCGCCCCGTCGAACCGGGCGTCGCCGTTGAACTGCGCCCCGTCGAACCGGGCGTCGCCGCTGAACCGCGCCCCGTCGAACCGGGCGGTGCGGATGGTGGTGTTGGTGAGGTCGATGTTGATGAGGGTGGCGTTGGTGAGATCGAGGTCGATGTCGGGCCAGAACGTGCGATGGGGGCGTGGGAACCACCGGTACCAGGTGCGGTCGCGGGTGCGGCGTTGTAGGTGGTCGCGCAGGATGCGTTGGGCGGTGAGGCGGACCTCGCGCTCCTGGCGGGCGTCCTGGTCGGTGGTGTCGGCCGCAGTGGCGGTGTCGGGGGGTGTGGTGGGCCGGGCGTGGGCGGGGCGCAGGGGTGCGCGCAGACCGTTGAGTTTGCGGGTGCCGGGTGCGCTCGGTGGGGTGTAGGGGCCGCGCAGGTAGGCGCAGATGACGTCGATGATGGTCTGGCGGTGCTCGGGGTTGTCCTGGGCAACCCGTTCCAGGGCGTAGAGGCCGCCGTGACGCACGGCGGGCTTGTCCGAGCCGATCTGGTCGACGGCCTTGACGTAGAGCTCGGTCAGCCGTCGCTCGGTCGCGTCGTGCTCGGTGCTCTGCTGGCGGCGCAGCGCCAGCGCGAGGGTGATCAGGGCGCCGATGCCGGCGGCGACGGCCAGCCCGGTGCGCACGGTGTCCAGCCGGTCGGCCGGGGTGCTGGGGGCCAGCCTGTCGAACAGCAGCATCACCGCGGCCGCCGCGCTGACCAACACCGGCAGCACGACCACCAGGACAGGCCGCCACCAACTTGCCCCACCACGTCTTCTGCTCACCAGACGATCATCGCGCGCCACACCCCGGCCACGGGAGCGAACCGAGGACACCACCTGGTCCTGCACCGTCACCGTCGACCCGACAGGTAGACCCGAACACCGACACGGGTGCCGACAAGTAGGTCCGGACAACGACGACTTCGAGCGGACAGGACACGACCACCCTGCTCCGGCACCTGACCCGAGGCACCCTCACTACCCGACAGCACCTCTTGCACGTCAGTGCTCGCGGGTTTCGTTGTGACGTATCGTCGCGCCCAGGGACGCGCGGAAGGGGGCGATGACGTGGTCGGATCGGGAGATGGGAGTG
This sequence comes from Actinokineospora sp. PR83, assembly GCF_021056305.1. Taxonomy (NCBI): domain Bacteria; kingdom Bacillati; phylum Actinomycetota; class Actinomycetes; order Pseudonocardiales; family Pseudonocardiaceae; genus Actinokineospora; species Actinokineospora sp. PR83. The sequence continues at coordinate 4,024 of NZ_JAJCXD010000061.1, read as the reverse complement.
CGCCGCGCGAGCGGCAGGCCCGCGAGCAGTTGGTGAGTATCGAGTGCGCGCACTGCGCCCGGGAGGTGCCCTATTCCGGCACCGGCCGCCGCCCCCGGTACTGCTCGCCCACGTGTCGTAGCCGGGCCTGGGAGCTGCGCCGGGCCGCCGCCTGGCTCGATCGCCCGGACCCGATGCCGACGGTGGTGCGCGAGGTCGTCGAGCGGATCGAGGCCCGCGAGCGCCGGGTGCCGGTGCCCATGGCGCCGCGCACGGCCGCGGACTGGGTCACCGCGCTGGAGCAGTTGCGGCACCGGATTCTCCGGGACCCGCTGTCGGTGCTGAAACGCCGGGAGGACCTGGCCGAGCTGATCGCTGCCGTGCGCGCGGTCGACGCGGCGCTGAGCGGGGGGCGTCCGCAGCCTCCGGAGCCCGCCCCGCCGACCCCGACCCGCCGCGGTGACGGGGGCCCGCGGTTGACCCGGCAGCAGCGCCGCGCCCTTGACCGGAAGCAGCGCAAGCACCGCTGATCCGTCCCAACGAAACGGCGGGTTGCACTAGGTACCCCGGTGGGATGGTGGTCCGACAGCGTTTACGGTGAGCGAGATGCGGCCTCTCAACCAGGTGTTGTCGGGTTCAGCCTTCCGTCGGGGGCGGGGCCAGGCCCGGTATGAAGTGGTTGCTCAGGTCGTCGAGGAACTCGATGAACAACCGGGGATCGACCGTGGTCCAGGTGGCTTTCGTGCCGTGCAGGTCTTCGGTGAGAGTCAGGTCGCGGCAGACCGCCGGTGTCTTGGGTTCGCCGTTGGTGAAGTGCCAGCGGTCGCCGTGCGCGCAGGCGTTGCGGAAGTGGCGGGCGAACTGGAGCAGGGGGACGTCGCGGCGCCCGTGACCGCCTTCGATGATCATGTCTCCCAGGCGGGTGGCCGTCACGAGCATCCCGGCGGCCATCAGGTCGATGAGAATCTCTCCGCGCAGGGTCGTGGCGTTGGTCATGACCTCCACCATGGAGTAGGACAGCACCTTGTCCGGGTCGCGCTTGCCTCGCACCTGCAAGGGCAGATCCCCACCCGGCGGGGTTCCGGTCATCGCGCGCGTGAACTGCAGAAGCGGCAGTTGCGGGTGCAGCATCGCCATCAACGCCTGCTGCTGCGCGAGGTAGGCGATCTTGAACTCCTGCGCGCGCCTTGCGATCTGCTCACCGGTCGGACCAGGCACCTGTGATCGTGTCCCTTCGCGCCCGGCGGGGTCCGACGCTGTCGAGGTGGCCGGGCCGGGCGAGGAAACCGCGTCGACAGGAGTGCTTCGATGTGACGGTGACTATGCCCGACGAAGACCAGTCCAAGGCCCTCCTGCAGAAGATGTCCGACACCGCCGCGAAGTGGGCCGAGCGGATCGGCACACCCGACAACTTCCCGGTTGGCGACGGCAGCGCCCTGCAAGGTGACGACGCTGCCTGCCACCCGTTCCTGGTCTCCCACGCCTTGATGACCTGCATCGGGGCGGCGGTCGACCATCTCCATGGCCTGTACGCGCTCGTGCTCACCACCGACTTCCTGCACCTGAACACCCCGTACACGGTGGCCCGCGGCGCCCTGGAATCCGCGGCCGCGGCCATCTGGATCGCTGAGCCGAACCGGCGCAACGACCGCGTCGAGCGGGCGCTGTCGTGGTTCTACAAGGACGTCAAGGACGGCAACACCGCAGCCACGGAGGCCAAGGTCGCGGTGCCGACTCCGCTGCAGGATCGCATCGACAAGCTCGACAAGCTCGCCGCCGCCCGTGGACTGGCGGGCAACCTGAAGGGCTACACCAGCACCAAGGCTGCCGAGGCGGCCGAGGCCCACCTCGGTCCGACGAAGATGCCCATCCTGCTGATGTGGCGGTTGTGCTCGGGCTTCGCCCACGCCCGCGTCTGGCCGATCCTGGGGTTCACCGACAGCACCAAGACCCCGATCCCGGGCCGTCCCGGCATGATCGCCGTCAAGTCCGAGAACAGCTACCGCAACGTGTTGGCGGCTGCGCTCACCGCCCAGCAGGCCATCGAGGCCGCCATCACCCTGTACGAACTTCGAGCCCGGGGCCGCTGACCGGATCGGCCTGCGCTCTCCGGCGCCGCCGGAGCGAGTTAGGCGGCATCCAGTGGATACCGCGCTCAGGCCGCCGGGCCGGTGGCAGGCTGGATGGCGGGGAAGTCGACCACCGGGTGCGGTGGTCGACGCCGCCTCGATCGCTGCTGCTCCGCGCGGTGCCCGCCGCGCACGCCCACCGGAGCCGCCGCCGGGTCGGGGCGCCGAGGCGGACGCGACGAGGGGCGAACGGTGGGTACGGCGGGCATCGGCAGCGAACAGCCGCGACGGAAGACGAGGTCGGGTCGGGCGGGTCGGCGGCAGCGGGTGCCGGGTGGTCGCCCGGTGCTGCGCCAGCTCGCGCTGACCGTCGCCGACGGCGAGCGCCTGGCGGTGGTGGCGGCGCTGTCCGGGATGAGCGAGGGCGCCTACGCCGCGGGCGTGGTGGAGGCGCACCTGCGGGCCCGGTGGGAAGGCGAGCTGGCGGTCGGGGCGCGGCAGGCGCTGGGGGTGCTCGTCGCCCGCGGCGCGGAGGTCACCGCCCTGGCCCAGGAGGTCGCCGCGGTGGGGCGCCTGGCCAACCAGATCGCCCGCCACGTCAACATCGGCGCAAGGCTGCCGGCGGGGTCGACGCTGCGGCGGATCGAGCACGACCTCGACGTGCTCCGGATGCGGATCTCCGGCGCGCTCGACGAGTTGGACACCACCGCCCGAGCACTGCGCGAGCAGCTGTGAACAGCCCCCCCAGGGCCGGATCGGCGTGACGATACCTTAGCTCAGCCGATTTTCGTTGTGACGGATCACCGCCCGCATCCGCCTCGCTCAGGGCCGTTCCCGGCCGTGTTCGCCGCCGCGGTGTTCGCCCTGGTGGGCGGGTTCGGCGCCCGGGGTGTCCCGCGGCCGCGCTCATCTCCGCCCGCCCCGGCCGGGCCCGGCGCGCGCTGGTGCCGGGACGGGGCGCGGTGTCCCGTCCCGCCGGTGTGCGCCCGGGGGCGGCGGTGATCGGGAAGGTGGTGCGCGGGTGGCGGGTGGCCGGGTTGATCCGCTACCTGTTCGGCCCGGGGCGCCACCACGAGCACACCGACCAGCACGTCATCGCCTCCTGGGACGGGCTTCCCGAACGGCACCAGCCGCCCCGCACCGCCACCGGCGACGGGTTCGACACGACCACGTTGTCCGCGGTGCTGGCCGACCCGGCGGTGGCCGCCGGTGTCCCATTGCGCGAACCGAGTGGGACGGGCGGGGACGGGCGCCGGGGGCAGGGCCCGGTGTGGCACTGCTCGCTGCGCACCGCCCCCGGCGACCGGGTGCTCACCGATGAGGAGTGGGCGGAGGTCGTGGTCGACGTGCTGGGTCGGACCGGGATCGCCCCGGCCGGGGACGCGGGGGCGTGTCGGTGGGTGGCGGTGCGCCACGCGGTCGACCACGTCCACATCGCCGCCGTGCTGGTCCGCCAGGACACCGGGCGCCGAGTGGCGCCGTACCGCGACTACCACCGGGTGCGGGAGGCATGCCTGGCCGCCGAGGCCCACCACGGCCTGGTCGCCACCTCCCCCGCCGACCGCACCGCCACCCCGGCACCCACCCGGGCGGAGACGGAGAAGGCCGCCCGCGCCGGGCGGGACGCCGCCGCCCGGGTCGAGCTGCGCGCGGCGGTGGCCACCGCCGCGGCCAGGTCGGCGTCGATCGAGGAGTTCGCCGCGGCCGTGACCGCCAACGGCCTGGTGCAGCTGCGCTGGCGCACCGACGCCGCCGGGCGCCCGGTCGGCTACGCCGTCGCCGCCCGCCACGACCGCGCCGACCCCCGCCACCCGGGCGCCGGACTGGTGTGGTTCGGCGGCCGCACCCTCGACCCGGACCTGTCCCTGCCCCGCCTACGGGCCCGCTTCGCCGCCGCCGACCCGCTGCCCACCGCCGCCGACCGGCCCACCCTCGAACGCCGCGCGGCGTGGGCCGACGCCCACACGGTCGTGGAG
>NZ_JAJCXD010000060.1:0-79799 GCF_021056305.1 Actinokineospora sp. PR83 | reverse complement strand
GCCGCGAGCGAGCCGCCCGCCACCGCGCCGAGCCCGGCGCCGGTGAGCCCGGCCTCGATCAGCCCGGCCTCGGCGACCCCCGCGACCGTCACCCCGGCGACCGTCGCGGCCCCGGCAGCGGCGGCGGCCCCGGCGGCGCCCACCGCCCCCGCGGGCACTCCCCCGGTGGTGGCCGTCGCCTCGTCAGACCCCGGCAAGTGGGGCCGGGTGGACGCCGACGGCACGGTCTACGTCAAGACCGCCGACGGCGAGCGCGCCGTCGGCTCGTGGCAGGCGGGCGAGCCCGCCGAGGGGCTGGCGCACTTCGCGCGCCGCTTCGACGACATCCGCACCGAGGTCGAACTGCTGGAGGCCCGGCTGACCTCCGGGTCCGGCGACCCGAAGCAGGCCGCGGCCAGCGCCAAGCAGATCCGCGAGGGCCTGGACGAGGCGCACGTGGTGGGCGACCTGGCGGCGCTGTCCGCGCGCATCGACTTCGTGCTCGGGCACGCGGCGGTCGCCCTGGACAAGGCCAAGCACGCCCGCGAGGAGGCCAAGGCCGCGGCGGTCGCGCGCAAGCAGGCGCTGGTCGAGGAGGTGGAGCGGCTCGCCGAGGAATCCACCCAGTGGAAGGTCGCCGGTGACCGCCTGCGCGCCGTCCTCGACGAGTGGAAGACCATCAAGGGCGTCGACCGCAAGACCGACGAGCAGCTCTGGCGCCGCTTCTCCAAGGCCCGCGACACCTTCAACCGCCGCCGCGGCTCCCACTTCGCCGACCTGGACCGCCAGCGGGCCACGGCGAAGTCCCGCAAGCAGGAACTCGTCGAGCTGGCCGAGGCCCTGTCCGAGTCCGACGACTGGGGTCCCACCGCGGGCCGCTACAAGGACCTCATGCAGGAGTGGAAGGCGGCGGGCCGGGCCCCGAAGGACGCCGACGACACCCTGTGGCAGCGCTTCCGCGCCGCCCAGGACAAGTTCTTCGCCCGCCGCTCCGCGGTGTTCGACGAGCGCGACGCCGAGTTCTCCGACAACGCCAAGGCCAAGGAGGAACTCCTGGTCGAGGCGGAGAAGATCGATCCCGCCACCAGCGGCCTGGAGGCGGCCCGCAGCGCCCTGCACAAGGTCCAGGAGCGCTGGGAGGAGATCGGCAAGGTCCCCCGCGAGCGCATCCGCGAGCTGGAGGGCCGCCTGCGCGCGGTCGAGGACCGGGTCCGCCAAGCCTCCGAGGCCCAGTGGCGCCGCACCGACCCCGAGGCCGAGGCCCGCGCCGCCCAGTTCCGCGAGCGCGTGGCCCAGTTCGAGGCCCAGGCCGCCAAGGCCCGCGCCGCGGGTGACAAGCGCCGCGCCGAGCAGGCCGAGGCGCAGGCCGCCCAGTGGCGGGAGTGGCTCGCCGCCGCCGAGCAGGCGGTCGCCTCCCGCTGAGCGGTCCGCGAACGACGAGAGCCCCGTTTCCACTGCGGAAACGGGGCTCTCGTGGTTCGTCGGACGGCGCGGGTGACCCCGCGGACCGTCAGTCGCGGGACCAGGCGGTGCGGAACCAGAGGACGGCGAGGACGACCATGGCGACCTCGCTGATGACCATCCCGATGCCGGGGCCGCCGGTGTTGCCCGCGGACTGCCGGGTCCAGATGGCGAGGACGCCGTCGACCGAGGCGAACCAGCCGCCCAGGGCGGCCACCCAGGTCAGGGCCCAGCGGCGGGTGGTGAGGGCGAGCGCCGAGGTCAGGATGCCGAACAGGATCGACGTGCCCGCGAACAGCCGGGGCACCGCCCCCGCCTTGCCCGCGGCGTCGCCCTGGGCCAGCAGGACCTGCCAGCCCGCCGCGTCACCCATCCACGGCAGGACCTGCCCGACGATCAGGACGAACACCGCCACCGAGATCACCACGGCGCGGGCGCCCAGGTCGACCGTGCGGGCCGCCGTGCGCTCGATCGCGTCGATCTCGTCGCGGAGCTGGTTCTCGCTCATGTGACGGAGCATCCTTCCGCGGCGGGGGTGGGCGGCGGGGCGCCGAACGACGGCAGCCCCAAGCCCACGCCGCCCGTCTTGGGGCGCAGGCCCGCCGCGTGGTTGTCGCCCGCGCGGGTCCGGCGGTGGGAGAGGGGTTCGCCGTCGGCGACGAGGTGGTGCGGGGCGGCGTAGGTGATGACCGTCTCCACCACGTCGCCGGGGCGGACGTCCGCCGCGCCGGGGGCGAAGTGGACCAGGCGGTTGTCCCTGGCCCGGCCGCTCATCCGGTGGGTGTCGGCGTCCTTGCGGCCCTCGCCCGTGGCGGCGACGACCTCGACGGTGCGGCCGACCTGCTCCTTGTTGAGCTGCCAGGCGATGTCGTTCTGCAGGGTGACCAGGCGGTCGTAGCGCTCCTGGACGACCTGCTTGGGCAGTTGGCCGGGCATCGTCGCGGCGGGGGTCCCCGGGCGCTTGGAGTACTGGAAGGTGAACGCGCCGGAGAAGCGGGACTCGCGGACCACGTCGAGGGTGGCCTGGAAGTCCTCCTCGGTCTCACCGGGGAAGCCGACGATGATGTCGGTGGTGATGGCCGCGTCCGGCATGGCCGCGCGAACCTTCTCGATGATCGACAGGTAGCGCGCCGAGCGGTACGAGCGGCGCATCTCGCGCAGCAGCCGGTCCGAGCCCGACTGCAGCGGCATGTGCAGTTGGTGGCACACGTTCGGCGTCTCGGCCATGGCGGCGATGACGTCGTCGGTGAAGTCCTTCGGGTGCGGGGAGGTGAAGCGGACCCGCTCCAGGCCGTCGATGTCGCCGCAGGCGCGCAGGAGCTTGCCGAAGGCGAGGCGGTCGCCGAACTCCACGCCGTAGGAGTTGACGTTCTGCCCGAGCAGGGTCACCTCCAGCACGCCCTCGGCGACCAGGGCCCGCACCTCGGCCAGCACGTCGCCGGGGCGGCGGTCGCGCTCGCGGCCGCGCAGCGACGGGACGATGCAGAAGGTGCAGGTGTTGTTGCAGCCCACCGAGATCGACACCCAGCCCGAGTGCGCCGAGTCGCGGCGGGCGGGCAGCGTGGAGGGGAAGACCTCCAGCGACTCCAGGATCTCGACCTCGGCCCGCCGGTTGTGCCTGGCCCGCTCCAGCAGCGCGGGCAGCGAGCCGATGTTGTGCGTGCCGAACACCACGTCGACCCAGGGGGCCCGGCGGACGATCTCGCCGCGGTCCTTCTGCGCCAGGCAGCCGCCGACGGCGATCTGCATGTCCGGGTTCTCGGTCTTCGCGGGGGCCAGGTGGCCCAGGTTGCCGTACAGCTTGTTGTCGGCGTTCTCCCGGACCGCGCAGGTGTTGAAGACGACCACGTCGGCCGTGGTGCCCTCGGGCACGGCGACGTAGCCCGCGTCCTCCAGCAGGCCCGAGAGCCGCTCGGAGTCGTGGACGTTCATCTGGCACCCGTAGGTGCGTACTTGGTAGGTGCGCGCGCTCATCTCGGTGTCCGAGGGTACGCGGACCCCGGCGGGCCGGTTCTGGCACCATCGGCGAATGGCGCGCACCCCACGGCTGACCCGGCTCGGTGCGCTGCTCCTCGCCCTGCTCGCCGCGGCGGGCCTGACCGCGGGCTGCGACACGACCTTCCCCGGGACCAGCCTGCGCATCGCCACCGGCGGCCCCAACGGGGTGTACTCCAAGCTGGGCGGGGCACTCGCCGCCGCCTGGGAGGGGCAGCTGGACCTGGCGAAGTCGGACGTGAAGTTCACCAACGGCTCGGGGGAGAACATCCGACTGCTGCTCGACGGCGACGCCGACGTCGCCATCTGCGCCGCCGACGTGGCCACCGACCCCAGGGTGGGCGAGCACGAGGTGCTGGCCCTGGCCCGCATCTACGACGACTACCTGCACGTGGTGGTGCGCTCCGACGGGCCGATCCACTCGCTGGGCGAACTGGCGGGCAAGCGGGTGTCGGTGGGGACCCGCGACTCCGGCACCTCGGTGATCGCCAGGCGGGTGCTCAAGGTGACCGGGCTGCCCACCCAGATCACCGAGTACAACCTCGACGAATCGATGGCGCGGTTGCAGCGGGGCGAGGTCGACGCGTTCTTCTGGTCCGGCGGCCTGCCCACCGGCGGCATCACCGCCGCGGGCGACTCGGTGCGGCTGATCGACCTGGCCGAGGAGCTGCCCGCCATCCGCCAGCAGTTCCCGATCTACAACGCGTCGTCGGTCCCGGCCGCCGTCTACGGCAGCGAGACGGCGGTGACCACGCTCGCGGTGCCCAACTTCCTGCTGGCCAGCGACCTGATGTCGGACGACATGGCGGAGGCGCTGGTCGGCGGGATGTTCGCCGCCCGGGGGGAGCTGGTGCGGGCCAACCGGGCGGCGCAGGCGATCGACGTGCTGCCCGGCATCGAGACCGACCCGGTGCCGCTGCACCCCGGCGCGGTCCGCTACTACCGCGAGGCCGACATCTAGTCGCTGTGCTGCCCCGGGCTGTTCGGCCGCGGTTCTGAAGTCCGGTCTGGTGGTGGAGGGGTCAGTCGGCGACCGGGATCTCGACGGTCACCGCCAGGCCGCCGCCGTCGGGGAGGCTCAGGGTCAGTTCGCCGTCGACCCGTTCCACCAGCTTGCCGACGATGGCGAGGCCGAGGCCGGAGCCGGGGACGTTCTGGTGGCTGTTGCTGCGCCAGAAGCGGTCGGTCGCGCGGACCAGCTCCTCCTCGCGCAGGCCCGGGCCGTGGTCGCGGACGGTGAGGCGGACGCGGTCGTCGTCGACCGAGGCGGACAGCTCGACCGCGCCGCCCGGTCCGGTGAACTTGAGGGCGTTGTCGAGGAGCGCGTCGAGGATGGCGTCGATGCCGCGCGGGGGCATCAGGACCCGGGTGGGACCGACCGAGGTGTCCACCTCCAGGGTGGTGCGCTTGGCGTCGGCGACGACCCGCCAGTCCGCCGCGCGCTCGGCGACGACCGCGTCCACGTCGACCGGCACCAGGTCACCCCCGGTGTTCTCCGCGCGGGCCATGGCCAGGAGTTCGTCGAGGATGCGGTTGAGCCGGTCGGACTCGGCGACCGCGGCCGTGCGGTGGACGTCCGCGGCGGCGTCGACGTGGCCCTCCAGGTTGACCAGGCGCAGCTTGAGGGCGGTCAGCGGGTTGCGCAACTGGTGCGAGGCGTCGGCGACGAAGGCGCGCTGGGCGGCGAGGGTGTCGCCGACGCTGGCGGCCATCCGGTCGAACGAGCGGCCCAGCTTGCGCAGCTCCGGCGGGCCGTGCGCGTCGCCGACCGGGTCGACGTCGCGACCGCTGACCACGGCGGAGACCAGGTCGCCGGTGGCCTCGTCCAGCCTGCGGACCGGGCGCAGGATCCACTGGATGACCGGCACCGCCAGCGACAGCGCCAGCCCGAACGCGAGCAGCCCGCCCGCGCCGATGGCCAGCCACCACAGCGCGATGGTCTCCCGGCTGGCGTCGGTCGGGGAGACGATGACGACCGCGCCGCGCACCTCGCCGTCGGCCAGCACCGGACCGGCCAGCACCAGCGGGTCGCCGTCCCAGGGCATCAGCAGCGAACCGGGGCTGCCCCGGCGGCCCGCCAGCGCGGCCTCCAACGCGGTGGCGACCACCGGGTCGGCGGCGCTGATCACGGGGCGGCCCGGGACGGCACGGGAGTCGACCGCTGGCTGCTGCTCCGGGTCCACCACCAGCACCGACACCCCGTAGACCTCGGCGTAGCGGTCGAGCTTGCCGCGCAGCAGTTCCGGCTGGTCGTCGGTCAGCGGTTGCTGCGCCAGCGACGAGAAGCGGTTGAGCGCCGTCAGCCGGTCCAGGAACAGGTCCTGCTGCTCCGCGCTCGCCACCGACAGGGCGAGCGGGACGCCGAGGCCGAACACCAGCAGCGCGACCAGGAACCACACCATGCCCAACAGCCGTGCCCGCACGAGAACCCCTTCCCCCGACCGCGGCTCAGCCGGGCTGCCCGGACAGCCGGTACCCGACCCCGCGCACGGTCTTGATCAGCTCCGGCCTGCCCAGCTTGGTGCGCAGCGTGGCGACGTGGACGTCGAGCGACCGGTTCTCCGCGGCCGAGGCGTGGCCCCACACCTCGTCGAGGATCAGCTCCCGCCCGCAGACCGCCCCGCGCGCGCCGAAGATGAGCGCGAGCACCTGGAACTCCTTGCGCGACAACGCCACCGGCCTACCGTCCACAGTGACCTCGTGCCGGTCCAGGTCGACCCGCACCCCGTCCAGCTCGGTGCTCCCGGACGGCCGCGCGGCGCGGTCGGTGCGGCGCCTGCGCACCGCCTGCATCCTGGCCACCAGCTCGTCGACGTTGTACGGCTTGACCACGTAGTCGTCCGCGCCGGAGCCCAGCCCCAGGATCCGGTCGTTGACCTCGCCGCGGGCGGTCACCATGATGACCGCGACGTCGCCGGACACCTCGCGGATCTGTCGACACAGGACCACGCCGTCCACGTCGGGCAGGGTCAGGTCGAGCAGGATCACCTCGACCTCGGGCACCGCGTCGAGCACCCCGGCGGCCGAGGGGAGCCTGCGCACCGACAGGCCGCGCCGGGTCAGGGCCGGGATGAGCGCCTCGGCGACGGGGTCGTCGTCCTCCACGAGCAGCACTCGCACGCGTGTCCTCCGCTTCCGGGACGGTCTGTGTGACAGAGTTGAGACCCTAAGTGTTGCTCAAGCGACATGGACAACGGCACGAGCGAGGGTAGGTTTCCGCCATCGCGAGCCAGTCATCCAGCGCCAAACCGTCACGAAAGCCCTCGTGGGAGGACTCAATGACCGCCTCGGAACCCTCCGAGCCGATGATCCGCATGCAGTCGGTGGAGAAGCACTTCGGCCCACTGCACGTGCTCAAGGACGTCAACCTGGAGGTTCCCCAGGGGCAGGTGGTGGTCGTCCTCGGGCCGTCCGGCTCCGGGAAGTCCACGCTCTGCCGGGCCATCAACCGGCTGGAGCCGATCGACTCCGGCGTGATCGAGATCGATGGGAAGCCGCTGCCCGCCGAGGGCAAGGAGCTGGCCAGGCTGCGCGCCGAGGTCGGCATGGTGTTCCAGTCGTTCAACCTCTTCGCGCACAAGACCATCCTGGAGAACGTCACCCTCGCCCCGGTGAAGGTGCGCGGCACCAGCCAGGCCGAGGCCCGCAAGACCGGGTTGGAGCTGCTGGAACGGGTCGGCATCGCCAGCCAAAGCGAGAAGTACCCGGCCCAGCTCTCCGGCGGCCAGCAGCAGCGCGCGGCGATCGCCCGCGCCCTGGCGATGCGCCCCAAGGTGATGCTGTTCGACGAGCCGACCTCGGCGCTGGACCCGGAGATGGTCCAGGAGGTGCTCGACGTGATGACCGGCCTGGCCGGTGAGGGCATGACCATGCTCGTGGTCACCCACGAGATGGGCTTCGCCCGCAAGGCCGCCAACCGGGTCGTGTTCATGGCCGACGGCGAGATCGTCGAGGACACCGTCCCGGACAAGTTCTTCACCGCCCCGGAGTCCGCGCGGGCGCGCGACTTCCTTGGCAAGATCCTCACGCACTGACCTGACAGAACGAACCACACCGCTCGGCTCCCTCGGGGCCGACGAGAACAAGGAGCAGACATGCGACTCCGGGGCCTCATGGTCGGCGCCGTGACCGCCGCCCTCGCCGTCTCGACGGCCGCGTGCGGCGGGTCGAGCGACACCTCGAACCAGCCGTCGGTCAACACCGAGGTGACCTTCGAGCCCGGCACCACCATGGCCACGCTCAAGTCGGCGGGCAAGGTCAAGATCGGCACCAAGTTCGACCAGCCCCTGTTCGGCCTCAAGGGCCTCGACGGCAAGCCGACCGGCTTCGACGTCGAGGTCGCCAAGCTGATCGCGGCGAAGCTGGGCCTGGCCGCGGACAAGATCGAGTGGGTCGAGGCCCCCTCGAAGGTCCGCGAGGAGGTCATCGAGCAGGGCAAGGTCGACTTCGTGGTGGCGACCTACACCATCAACGACAAGCGCAAGGAGCGCATCTCCTTCGCCGGGCCGTACTACGAGGCGGGCCAGGACCTGATGGTCAAGTCCGACGACTCGGCCATCACCGGCCCGGAGGCCCTCAAGGCCGCCAACGCCAAGGTCTGCTCGGTCACCGGGTCCACCCCGGCCGAGAAGATCAAGGAGTACGTCGACCCGGCGAACATCGTGCTCTTCGACGTGTACTCCAAGTGCGCCGACGCGCTGCGCACCGGCCAGGTGCAGGCCGTGACCACCGACAACGTCATCCTGCTCGGCCTGGTCGACGGCTCGAAGGGCGACTTCAAGCTGGTCGGCAAGCCCTTCACCAAGGAGCCGTACGGCATCGGCATCAAGAAGGGCGACACCAAGTTCTGCGAGTTCATCAACAAGACGCTGACCGACGCGGTCACCGACGGCGGCTACGACAAGGCGTGGAAGGACACCGCGGGCAAGGTCTCCCCGGAGGCCCCGAAGCTGCCCGCGCTGGGCACCTGCAGCTGACCACCGTTTGATCCCGTGCTCGGGGCGCCCGCCTTCCCGCCGGTCGGCAGGCGCCCCGAGCCGTGACCGGGCTCGGAGACCACGTTGAACGTCATCCTCGACAACTTCGCCTATTACCGGGACGGGTTCTTCACCACGCTGGAGTTCTGCGCGTACGCGTTCATCGGGGCGCTGGTCCTCGGCACCATCATCGCCGCGTTCCGCGTCTCGCCCGTCCCGCCGCTGCGCTGGGTCGGCACCTCCTACGTGAACGTCTTCCGGAACTGCCCGTTGACCGTGGTGCTGTTCTTCTGCGCCTTCGGCCTGCCCGAGATCGGGGTCAACGGCAAGTACTTCTGGTTCGGCGTGGCCGGGCTGGTGCTCTACACCGCCGCGTTCGTCTGCGAGGCGGTCCGCGCGGGCATCAACTCGGTGCCCGCGGGCCAGGCCGAGGCGGCGCGCGCGGTGGGCCTGACCTTCACCCAGTCGCTGTCGAACGTCATCCTGCCGCAGGCGCTGCGCACCGTGGTGCCGCCGCTGGGCAGCGTGATCATCGCGATGGTGAAGAACTCCGCCATCGCGGGCGCCTTCGGCGTCGGTGGCGACCTGTTCTCGGTCAGCGACACGCTGACCAGCTCGCGCGGCGAGGCCATCCTGCCGGTGCTGATCGGTGTCGTGATCGGCTACCTGGTGATCACGATCCCCGGTGGCCTGCTGCTGAACCTGCTCGAACGCAAGGTGGCGATCGCCCGATGAGCACCACGTCCGTCCTCTACGACGTCCCCGGCCCGCGCGCCAAGCGCCGGGTGCTGGTCCTCAGCATCATCGCCGGGCTGGCCGTCCTCGCGGCGCTCGCCCTGGTGGGGATGCGGCTCAACGACCAGGACCAGTTCGCGCCGGAGAAGTGGTCGCCGCTGTTCGACCCGACCGACGAGCAGTTCCCGCTGGTGTGGGAGCGGATCGGCACCGCGCTCGGCGCCACCCTGACCGCCGCCGCGCTGGCGATGGTGTTCTCGCTGGTCATCGGCACCCTGCTGGCGGTCACCCGGGTCACCGCGGCCCGCTGGTACCGCTGGGCGGTGGTCGGGCTGATCGAGTTCCTGCGCGGCGTCCCGGTCGTCATCGCGATCTTCTTCGCCGCCCGCGTGCTGCCCACGCTGGGCGCGGACATGGACCCGCTGTGGTACCTGGTGATCGGCCTGACGCTCTACAACTCGGTGGTCATCGCCGAGATCGTCCGCGCGGGCATCAACTCGCTGCCGCGCGGGCAGAAGGAGGCGGCCGACTCGCTGGGCCTGACCCGGGGTCAGGTGCTGCGGGTGGTGCTGCTGCCGCAGGCGTTCCGGGCGATGCTGCCCGCGCTGATCAGCCAGTTGGTCGTGGTCCTCAAGGACACCTCGCTTGGCTTCATCATCAGCTACGAGGAGCTGGTGCGGGTCGCCGGGCAGATCAAGGAGGTGCTCAGCAACCCGATCCAGACCTACCTGCTGATCGCCGTCATCTTCATCGTGGTCAACTACGCGCTGAGCAGGCTCGCGGTGTACACCGAGCGCCGGTTGAGCCAGGGCAAGAAGACCGCCCGCAACGACGACGGGGAGGCGGCGATGCTGGCCGCGACCGCGGTCGGGGGCGCCGGAACGGGCGCGGGGGCGGGCAGCGGCGGCGGCTGATCGCCCGCACAGCCGACAAAGCACGGTGGCCCGGTCCTCCTGGACCGGGCCACCGCTCTTTCCACGGGAGTCTCAGCCGCGCCGGAACAGCTTGTTGCCCAGCCACACGATCGGGTCGTACTTGCGGTCGGCGACGCGTTCCTTCATCGGGATCAGCGCGTTGTCGGTGATGGCGATGTGCTCCGGGCAGACCTCGGAGCAGCACTTGGTGATGTTGCAGAAGCCGAGGCCGTGCTCGTCCTGGGCGGCGGCGACGCGGTCGGCGGAGTCCAGCGGGTGCATCTCCAGCTCGGCCACCCGCATGAGGTAGCGGGGACCGGCGAAGTTCTCCTTGTTCTCCTCGTGGTCGCGGACCACGTGGCAGGTGTTCTGGCACAGGAAGCACTCGATGCACTTGCGGAACTCCTGCGAGCGCTCCACGTCCACCTGCCGCATCCGGTACTCCCCCGGTGCCACGCCCGGCGGCGGTGCGAACGACGGGATCTCGCGGGCCTTGGTGTAGTTGAACGACACGTCGGTCACCAGGTCGCGGACCACCGGGAAGGCGCGCATCGGGGTGACGGTGACCGTCTCGTCCTCGGTGAAGGTGGACATCCGGGTCATGCACAGCAGCCGGGGGCGGCCGTTGATCTCCGCGGAGCAGGAACCGCACTTGCCCGCCTTGCAGTTCCAGCGGACGGCCAGGTCGGGGGTCTGGGTGGCCTGGAGGCGGTGGATGATGTCGAGGACGACCTCGCCCTCGTTCACCTCGACCAGGTAGTCCTTCAGCTCGCCGTCGCTGTCGTCGCCGCGCCAGACCTTGAACTTCGCCTCGTAGGCCATCTCACTCCGCCCTTCCCGGGTGGGCGGCGAGCTCGCCACCGGTGTAGTACTTCTCCAGCTCCGGGAGCTCGAAGAGGGCCAGCAGGTCCTCGCGCATCGGCACCTGCTCCTTGCGCTCCACGGCGACCGCGTCGCCGTCGGTGGAGCACACCAGCAACGTGTTGCGCCACTGGGAGTCCATCGCCGGGTGGTCGTCGCGGGTGTGCCCGCCGCGGCTCTCGGTGCGGGTGAGGGCGGCGCGGGCGACGCACTCGCTGACCAGGAGCATGTTGCGCAGGTCGAGGGCGAGGTGCCAGCCGGGGTTGAACTGGCGGTGCCCCTCGACGACGAGGTTGGACAGGCGGCGCTTGAGGTCCTCCAGCGTGGCCAGCGCCCGCTGCATCTCGTCCGCCTTGCGGATGATGCCGACGAGGTCGTTCATGGACTGCTGGAGTTCGTTCTGCAGCGTGTACGGGTTCTCCGCCGGACCGCCCACCTCCGGGTCGAACGGGTCGAGCGCCAGCGCCGCCGCCGCGTCGACCGCGTCCGGGGCCACCGCGGGCCGGGTGCCCAGGCCCTCCACGTAGGCGGCCGCGCCCAAGCCCGCGCGCCTGCCGAAGACCAGCAGGTCCGACAGGGAGTTGCCGCCGAGGCGGTTGGAGCCGTGCATCCCGCCCGAGCACTCCCCCGCCGCGAACAGGCCGGGCACCGACGCCGCGCCGGTGTCCGGGTCGACCTCGACGCCGCCCATGACGTAGTGGCAGGTGGGGCCGACCTCCATCGGCTCGGCGGTGATGTCGACGTCGGCCAGTTCCTTGAACTGGTGGTACATCGACGGCAGCCTGCGGCGGATCTCCTCGGCGGGCAGCCTGCTGGCGATGTCGAGGAAGACCCCGCCGTGCGGGGAGCCGCGGCCCTCCTTGACCTCGGTGTTGATCGCGCGGGCCACCTCGTCGCGGGGCAGCAGGTCCGGGGTGCGCCGGTTCTGCTCCTGGTCTGCGTACCAGCGGTCGGCCTCGTCCTCGCTCTCGGCGTACTGGCCCTTGAACACGTCCGGCACGTAGCCGAACATGAACCGCTCGCCGTCGCTGTTCTTGAGCACGCCGCCGTCGCCGCGCACGCCCTCGGTGACCAGGATGCCCTTCACGCTCGGCGGCCAGACCATGCCGGTGGGGTGGAACTGGACGAACTCCATGTTGATCAGCGTGGCGCCCGCGCGCAGCGCCAGCGCGTGCCCGTCGCCGGTGTACTCCCAGGAATTCGAGGTGACCTTGAAGGACTTGCCGATGCCGCCGGTCGCCAGCACCACGGCCGGGGCCTCGAACAGCACGAAGCGGCCGGACTCGCGCCAGTAGCCGAACGCCCCCGCGATCCGGTCGCCGTCCTTGAGCAGTTCGGTGACGGTGCACTCGGCGAAGACCTTGATCCGCGCCTCGTGGTCGCCCGACTCGGCGAAGTCCTCCTGCTGCAGCGACACGATCTTCTGCTGCATGGTGCGGATCAGTTCCAGGCCGGTGCGGTCGCCCACGTGCGCCAGCCGGGGGTAGGTGTGCCCGCCGAAGTTGCGCTGGCTGATCCGGCCGTCGGCGGTGCGGTCGAACAGCGCGCCGTAGGTCTCCAGCTCCCACACCCGGTCGGGGGCCTCCTGGGCGTGCAGCTCGGCCATCCGCCAGTTGTTGAGGAACTTGCCGCCGCGCATGGTGTCGCGGAAGTGGACCTGCCAGTTGTCGTTGGGGTTGGCGTTGCCCATCGACGCCGCGCAGCCGCCCTCGGCCATCACCGTGTGCGCCTTGCCGAACAGCGACTTGCACACCACCGCGACGCTCAGGCCCCGCTCCCTGGCCTCGATCACCGCGCGCAGCCCGGCACCCCCGGCACCGATCACGACGACGTCGTAGGAGTGCCGCTCAACCTCGGTCATTGATGTCCTTCTCCTCAGATGATCCGCAGGTCGGAGATGGCGCCACTGGCCACGAGCATCACGTAGAGGTCCGTGAGCACCAGGGTGCCCAGGGTCGTCCACGCAAGCTGCATGTGGCGCGCGTTCAGCCTGGAGACGAGCGTCCAGGCGCGGTAGCGCACCGGGTGCTTCGAGAAGTGCTTGAGCCTGCCGCCGACGACGTGCCTGCACGAGTGGCACGACACCGTGTACGCCCACAGCAGGACCACGTTGACCAGCAGGACGACGTTGCCGAGGCCGAGGCCGTGGGTGAACGCCACCACGGCGTCGTAGGTGTTGACGACCGAGACGAGCACGGCGACGTAGAAGAAGTAGCGGTGCGCGTTCTGCACGACCAGCGGCAGCCGCGTCTCACCGGAGTAGCTGCCGTGCGGCTCGGCCACCGCGCAGGCGGGCGGCGACTGCCACACCGAGCGGTAGTAGGCCTTGCGGTAGTAGTAGCAGGTCAGCCGGAACCCCAGCAGGAACGGCAGCGCGACGAAGCCCAGCGGGATCCACCCGGGCAGCTCCGGCAGCGGGGTGCCGAAGTGGCTGGCCCCCGGCAGGCAGGAGTCGCTGAGGCACGGCGAGTAGAACGGCGTCAGGTACCCGTACTCGCCGACCCAGTACCACTTGCCCATGAACGACCTGATCGTCGCGTAGACGACGAAGGCCAGCAGGCCCAGGTTCGTCATCAGGGGCGGGAGCCACCACCGGTCGGTCCGCAGCGTGCGCGCGGTGATCTTCGCCCGGGTGGGGGCGCCAACGCCTGACGTCATGGGTTCCTCGTCTTTGAGAAGCGGTCCGGGTCGGCGAGCGCCGGGTCAGCGCTGGTAGCCGCCGACCCCCTCGTCGTCGGCGCCGTGCCACAGCGCCGGGTCGTAGGGGGTGTCGGGGATGTGCACGACCTCCGTCTCGGCGAAGACGGGCACCCTGGGCGCGGGGGTCACCGGGGCGGCCACCAGGTCACCGGCATCGATGTCGATGCGCTCCAGGTCGTTGGTCAGCCGTTGCACAGCGGGGACGTCGCCATAGCGGGCCCGCAGTGCCCCCACGCAGTGCCGCAGCTGTCCGATGGTCCGCTGCAGCTCGCTGAACTCCGTGCTCGTCATGTCGCACCTCCAGTACACCGATCCATTCGCGGCCTGTGGCCGATACGCCGTCGTACCGGTGCCGCTCCCCACCCACTTTTCCGGTCGAGAGCAGATGTGACAAGTACCACAGGGCTTTGAAGTGAGGGGCGTCGTGCCTTTCAGGTGGCGCAAAAGCGCGTATGACATGCACCACATGGCGGTCGCCCACGGCCTGGGCCCCTGCCCTGTTTCGCCTGGTCAGATGAGGAAAATGACGGAGCTGGCCACATGTGAAGCGCACCACTGGCCACGGTTGGGGACGGGTGGCGCGGCGGTCGGAAAACAAGGGGGTCGGCATCTCGCAGTGCGGGACGCGCGGACGCGATCGGAGTGCCTGGGGGCGGCCCCCCGGGGTGGCCGACGTCGCCGCCAAGCCAGCCCCAAAGACACCCGGCGCTCCACTCCAGCCCGGCAGGCAGCGGCCAGGGCAGGCAACAGCCCAGCCCAGGGACGGGCAGCGGCCCGGGGGGCGAGCAGCAGCCCGAGGACGGGCGGCCCGGCCTGGGTCTGTCCTCAAAGCCGGCGACCACCCAACAACCGCCGGTCCGGCTACGCAGACGCCCGGGTGGGTGGATGTGCTTGGGTGGGGGAGCCGATCATGTGCAAGCCTGCCCGGGCTGTGGGCATCCCTTCAGCCCCACTCGGTCACACTGGGCACATGATCGGCGTAGGGGCCCCGCCCAAGCAGATCCACCCACCCGGGCACCCACAACAAAATCCCGGGCTTGAGCCGACAGCACACGGCCCGGGTTCGGCGAAGCGGATTCACTGACCGGGCACCAGCGACAAAATCCCGGCTTTGAGGACACGGCCCAGGGGCAGGCAGCAGCCCGAGAGCAGGCGGCGGCCCGGGGCGGGCAGTCGCGGGGACGCGCGGGCTGCCCGCCGTGGTGCGCTGCGGGTGGAAGCGAGCAGGGTGGGTCAGTCGAGGTCGGCGGACCAGCCCGGGGTGTCCGCGTCCGCGTCGACGCCCTCGTTCTCCAGCTCGCTGCGGACCACGCGGAAGGCGAGGCCCTCGGCGTAGCCGCGGCGGGCGAGCATGGCCACCAGCCTGCGCAGGCGGACCTGGGGGTCCTGTCCCCGGGTGCCTCCGAGCTTGCGGCGGACCAGGTCGTGGGCGCGGGACTCCTCGGCCTCGGCGTCGACAGCGGCCAGGGCCTCGGCGGCGGTGGTGTCGTCGACCCCCTTGCGGCGCAGCTCCTGGGCGATGGCGCGGCGGCCGAGGCCGCGGTGCCGGTGCCGCGCCTCGACCCACGACTCGGCGAACGCCTCGTCGTTGATCAGGCCCGCCTTGTCGAACTTGCCCAGGACCACCTGGGCGACGTCCTCGGGGATCTCGCGGCGGAGCAGGGCCTGTTCGAGTTCGAGGCGGGTGTGGTCGCGCAGGGCCAGCAGCCGGTAGCAGATGTCCCGGGCGCGGGCGGCCGGGTCCTGCTCGTCGGCGGCGCGGGGGCGCTCCCGCGTGCCGGGGGCCCGGGAGGTCGAGTCCGTGCCCGACCCCCCGGTTCTGCGCGCGTAGCGGCGTTCGGCCATCACGACCAGCCGATCAGAACTCGACTGGTGCGGCCGCCTCGACCGCGGGGGTCTCGTCGGCGTCGAGCTTGGCACCGATGCCGAGCTTGTCCTTGATGCGCTTCTCGACCTCGTTGGCCACGTCCGGGTTCTCCAGCAGGAACTTGCGGGCGTTCTCCTTGCCCTGGCCAAGCTGGTCGCCCTCGTAGGTGTACCAGGCACCCGACTTGCGCAGGATGCCCTGGTCGACGCCCATGTCGATGAGCGAGCCCTCGCGGCTGATGCCCTTGCCGTAGAGGATGTCGAACTCGGCCTGCTTGAACGGCGGGGCGACCTTGTTCTTCACGACCTTGACCCGGGTGCGGTTGCCGACCGGCTCGCCGCCGTCCTTGAGGGTCTCGATCCGGCGCACGTCCAGGCGCACCGAGGCGTAGAACTTCAGCGCCTTGCCACCGGTCGTGGTCTCCGGCGAGCCGAACATGACGCCGATCTTCTCGCGCAGCTGGTTGATGAAGATCGCGGTGGTGCCCGAGTTGCTCATCGCACCGGTCATCTTGCGCAGCGCCTGGCTCATCAGCCGGGCCTGCAGGCCGACGTGGCTGTCGCCCATCTCGCCCTCGATCTCCGCGCGCGGCACCAGGGCCGCCACCGAGTCGATGACCAGGATGTCGAGCGCGCCGGAGCGGATCAGCATGTCCGCGATCTCCAGCGCCTGCTCACCGGTGTCCGGCTGGGAGACCAGCAGGGCGTCGGTGTCGACGCCGAGGTTCTTGGCGTAGTCCGGGTCGAGCGCGTGCTCGGCGTCGATGAAGGCCGCGATGCCGCCTGCGCGCTGGGCGTTGGCCACCGCGTGCAGGGCCACCGTCGTCTTACCGGAGGACTCCGGGCCGTAGATCTCGATCACGCGGCCGCGCGGCAGGCCGCCGATGCCCAGCGCCACGTCCAGCGCGATGGCGCCGGTGGGGATGACCTGGACGGGGGCACGCCCCTCCTCGCCGAGGCGCATCACCGAGCCCTTGCCGAAGTTCTTGTCGATCTGGGCCAAGGCGAGTTCGAGCGCCTTGTCCCGGTCGGGTGCTGCTGGTGCCATCTTCGATCCACCTCGAGTCTGTTTCGTACTCACGCCGTCGACGCTACGGGCAGGGTCTGACGATTTCCGGCAGGCACCGCCGTCTGTGGACAACTCGGCCGTCGGATCTGTGCTGTGCCGGTCAGGGTAGCGAACACGTGTTCGATCGGCGGCACCGACACACCCGGTCGGGGTCAGCGGCGCTCGGCCGGGACCTCGAAGGCCTCGCAGACGGCCTGCCAGATGTCCTTCGTCGGCAGGCCCGCGTCGAGGGCTTGGTCGACGGTGCGGCCGCCGAGGGCGGCGAAGACGTGGTCGTGGGCGATGGTGTCGGCCCGGAGCGCGCCGAACTCCTCGGCGAGCCGGGCTCGGAAAGCGGTGATGCGCATCGGTGCCCAGTCTACGGCCGGCAGGATGGGGGCATGCTGCTGCTCGCGATCGACCAGCCCACGGCCGCCGAGAGCCTCTGGCTCGACATCGGCGTCGCCGCGAGCTGCGTGGCCGCGCTGGTGTTCGGGATCTCCTGGTTCGTCCGCAACCGGAGGCGGTAGGTCAGGTGCCGGGTTGGACCCGCTGGGCGAAGTAGTCCGCCAGCGCGTCCGGGGTGAGCTCGGCGGACTCGTCGCCGCCGGAGCGGGAGAGCCAGCCGACCAGCGGGCGGCCCTCGACGGTGAACACCAGCACCCCGGTGCCGCCGCTGACCCCGGCGCGGTACTTCCCGGCGAGGCCGTTGCCGCGCCAGTCGGCCAGCACGTGCTCGCCCTCGGTCATCTCGCCGAGTTCGGCGCGCAACACGCCCTGGACCTCGTCGGGTGAGCCGACCTGGGCGTAGCTGACGGTGTAGGAGTCCGGCAGCGCGCAGGTGACGTCGGCCGCGGCGTCGGCGTCGGCGGCCTGGCACCGGTTGCCGTCGGGCACCGCCCCGGCCAGTTGCCGCAGGCACGCGGTGAAGCCCTGCGCGTCCCGGGCACCCGTGGTCTGGCACGACTCGGCGGTGGGCAGGTCGTCGCCGGAGGTGAACAGGAAGATCCCGCCCACGACGGCCAGCGCGAGGACCACCGCGGCGGCCACCCCGATGAGGACCTTGGGCCGCTTGCCGCCCGGTCGGGGCGGGGTGGGGAAGTCGTTCTGCCGTGGCGGGGTGGGGAAGTTGGCCTGCTGCGGGAAGCCCTGCGGGGTGGCCGGGAAACCGCCGGTCGGCAGCGACTGCGCGGCGGTCTGCGGCCCGGTGTTCGGCGGCGGCGCGTGCGGGGGCTGCTGGGTGGGGAAGGGCCCCGAGCCGGGCTGGGTGGAGCCGGGGGCCACACCCGCGGTGCGCAGGCTGATGCCCTCCTGGGTCACCTGGTGCGCGCCGAGGGCGACCGCGGTCTCCGGCTGGTCGAGGCTGGTCGGCACGATCCGCAACTGCTCGGCGATCAGGGTCGCCACCAGCGGGATGCGGCTGGAACCGCCGACGAGGTAGATGCCGCCGAGGCGGTCCGGGCCGAGCCCGGTGGCGCGGATGGTCGACGACAGCAGCTCCACGCTGCGCAGCAGGCTCGGCCGGATCAGCGCCTCCAGCTCGGCGCGGGTGACCAGCACGTCGTCGAACGGCTCCGGCATCGGCACCTCGGTCTGCGGGTGCCGCGACAGCGCCTCCTTGGCCGCCTTCACGTCCTCCTGCAGGGCGCGGCGGGCGCGGCGGTCGGCCGTCGACTCCGGGCGCAGCAGGTGCTGCCAGCCGCGCGGGTCGCGGTGCGAGACCTGGCGGCCGACGTGTTCGAGCAGGGTCTGGTCGACGTCCATGCCGCCGAGGTCGTGCAGGCCGTCCTCGGCGAGCACGGCGAACCCGGCCTGGGTGGCGGCCACGACGGCGACGTCGAAGGTGCCCGCGCCCAGGTCGTAGACGGCCAGCGCCTGCCCGGGGCGCAGGGCGTGCCCGAGGGAGGCGAAGTGCGCCGCGGCGGCGACCGGCTCGGGCACCAGGACCAGCGCCGAGCCCAGGCCCGCGAGCCGGGCGGCGGTGAGCAGCACGTTGCGCCGGACCGGGCCCCATTGCGCGGGGTGGGTCAGCCGGACCTCGTCGGGGGCGCCGCCGCCGAGCTGGCGGGAGGTCTCGTCGGCGACCCGCTTGAGCACCGCGGCCAGCGCCTCCGACACCGGGACGACGGTGTCGCCGAGCAGCAGCGTGCCGTCGTCGATGCGGCGCTTGGGGTTGGGCTCGAACCGCGACGGGTCGAGGCGGGCGCGGCGCTCGGCGTCGCGGCCGACGACCAGCCCGCCGTCCTCCGCGGCGAAGACCGCCGACGGCATGGTGGCGGAACCGTCCACTTCGATCACCCGGGGTGGGCGGCCGTGCGCGGAGAGCACCGCGACGGTGTTGGACGTGCCGAGGTCGACGGACAGAACCCGCATGTTTCCCTCCGGATCGGGGACGGGTTCAGTCTGGCACAGGCGGTCCGGGGGCTCCCGCCGGTTCAGCTGCCCGGTTTGACGCTGCTGGTGAAGTAGTCGATCAGGCTGGTGTCGGAGGCGGCGCTCAGGTTCAGCACGGCGCCCAGCAGCGGGCTGTCGTCCACGGTGAACAGCAGCAGGCCCCGACCGCCGACGTCGACGGAGTAGTACGTCCCGGACAGCCCGGAACCGCTCCAGGCGGCGGTCTCGGCCTGTGCTTTCGACACGCCCATCTCGGAGAACGCCTGGTCGATGTTGGACGACACCGCGGCCTGGTTGGGGAACTGGTAGTAGATGGCGTAGTAGCCGTCGGAGAGGGTGCAGGTCGCGGCGGTGGCACCGGGGGTGTCGACGACCTCGCCGTTGAGGG
Source organism: Actinokineospora sp. PR83 (assembly GCF_021056305.1). Taxonomy (NCBI): domain Bacteria; kingdom Bacillati; phylum Actinomycetota; class Actinomycetes; order Pseudonocardiales; family Pseudonocardiaceae; genus Actinokineospora; species Actinokineospora sp. PR83. The sequence goes on along the minus strand of NZ_JAJCXD010000060.1, from coordinate 60,482 downwards.
TCATGCCCGCGGTGCACTCGCCGGAGGCGACGGACCCGGCCAGGGTGCGCATGCACGGGGTGAAGCCCTGCGCGTCGGCCTTGGTGTCGGTCCCGCAGTCCTCGACCCCGCCGCCGCCGGAGGTCGCGAGGACGACGCTCACCACGGCGATGAGCACCACCAGGCCGACCGAGCCCAGGACGATCCACAGCTTCGCCGGGTTCGACCCCTGCCGCTGCTGCGGGAACTGCGGCAGCGGCGGCCGCTGCTGCACCTGCTGCTGCGGGTGCCCGGACTGCGGCAGCGGGCCGGACTGCGGTGCCTGCTGCACGGGCAGCGGACCGGACCGGGGCTGCTGGGCGCCCTGGTGCGGCGCCTGCTGCTGGTTCTGCGCGGGGATCGGCCGCGACGGCGGGTTCTGCGCCGGGCGCTGCTGCTGCGGGTTCGTCGGGAACTTGGGGTGCCGCACGGTCGCGGTGGCGCCGCTGCCCGCGGTGAACCCGCTGGTGCGCGGCGGGATGACCGCGCGGGTGCGGGCCACGGCGTCGAGTGCGCCGCTCATGTCGCCGGTGCGCATGGTGATGCCCTCCTGCGGCACGTGGTGCGCGCCCAGGGCGACGGCGGTCTCCGGCTGGTCGAGGCTGGTCGGGACGACCCGCAGCTGCTCGGCGATCAGCGTCGCCACCAGCGGGATGCGGCTGGAACCGCCGACGAGGTAGATGCCGACGAGCTGGTCGGGGGTCATGCCGGTGGAGCGGATGGTCGCCGCGAGCAGTTCGACGCTGCGCAGCATCCCCGGGCGGATCAGCGCCTCCAGCTCGACCCGGGTGACCAGGACGTCCTCGAACGGCTCCGGCAGCGGCACCTCGGTCTGCGGGTGCCGCGACAGCGCCTCCTTGGACGCCTTGACGTCCTCGCGGAGCGCGCGCTGGGCACGCCGGTCGCCGGTGGAGGTGGGGCGCAGCAGGCGTTGCCAGCCCGCCGGGTCCCGGTGCGACACCTGGCGGCCGACGTGTTCGAGCAGGGCCTGGTCGACGTCGAGGCCGCCGAGGTCGGGCAGACCGGCCTCGGCGAGGACGGCGAACCCGGTCTGGGTGGCGCCGACGATGGCCACGTCGAAGGTGCCCGCGCCCAGGTCGTAGACGGCCAGCGCCTGCCCGGAGCCGAGCTTCTGCCCGGGGAAGGAGGCGAAGTGCGCGGCGGCGGCGACCGGTTCGGGCACCAGCACCAGGTTGGCCCCCGCGCCCGCCTGCCGGGCCGCGGACAGCAGCACGTTGCGCCGGACCGGGCCCCACTGCGCCGGGTGGGTCAGCCGGACCTCGTCGGGCTTGCCGCCGCCGAGCTGGCGGGTGGTCTCGTCGACGACGCGGCGCAGCACGCCCGCGAGCGCATCGGTGACCGGGACGACGGTGTCGCCGAGCAGCAGCGTGCCCTCGTCGACGCGGCGCTTGGGGTTCGGCTCGAACCGCGACGGGTCGAGGCGGGCGCGGCGCTCGGCGTCGCGGCCGACGACCAGGGTGCCGTCCTCACCGGCGAACACCGCCGACGGCATCATCGAGGAGCCGTCGACGTCGACCACGCGCGGCGGACGGCCGTGCGCGGACAGCACGGCGACGGTGTTCGACGTGCCGAGATCCACCGACAGGACGTTCACTGCTCTCCCCTCATCACCAACCCGGACACCGCTGACCCCCCGGGTTGTGTCGCTGATGCTCCCACGAGCGATACGGGCGACGGCCCCGGTCTGTCGATCTCACCGGGGCCGTCGGGATCGCCGCAGCTCAGCGGACGGGGGTGAGCCCGCCGACCGCGGGACCGGTCGGCGGGCTCCCCTGGTCGTCCCGGTCAGGGGAGGGTGATGAGGCCTTCCGCGACCAGGAAGTCGCGGGCGACCTCCACCGGGTCGGCGCCGTCGACGTCCACTTGGGCACTGAGCCGCTGCATCGTCTCGTTGTCGAGGCGCTCTACCAGCGGTGCGAGGACCTCGCGCAGTTGCGGGTGCTCGGCGAGGAAGTCGGTGCGGATGACCGGGGCGACGTTGTACTGCGGGAAGAACTTGCGGTCGTCCTCGACGATCGTGAGGTCCAGGGCCAGGTTCCGGCCGTCGGTCGTGGTGACCTCGCCGAAGTTGCAGGCCCCGTTGGCCAGCGCCTGGTAGACCGCGCCCGCGCCGAAGATCTTCACGTTGCCCGGCGGCACGGAGAACCCGTAGGCCTTCTGCACCCCGGGGAACCCGTCGTCGCGGCTGATGAACTCCGTCTCCAGGCAGAAGACGCCCTGGCTCGGGTCCTTCCGGATGACCTCCGCGAGCTGGCTGGTGGTCTTGATGCCCAGCTCCTCGGCGACCGGTTTGCGCATGGCGAACGCGTAGGTGTTGTTCAGCTCCGAGTAGTCGAGCCACTCCAGGCCGTTGGCGCGGTCGGCTTCCCGGACCGCCTCGAACTGCTCGCGCTCGTCGGGGATCGGCGTGCTCTGCGCCAGGTAGCTGACCCACGCGGTGCCGGTGTACTCCCACTGGACGTCGATGTCGCCGGAGAGCAGCGCCTGCCGCGAGCTGTTGGAGCCCTGGATGTTGGTCAGGTCGACCACGTCGGCGCCCGCGGCGGCGAGCACGAACTCGGTGAGGTGGCCGATGATGATCTGCTCGGTGAAGTCCTTGGAGCCCACCACGATCCGCACGTCGGTCAGGTCGGCCCGCACCGCCTGCGGTCCGGGCAGGACGTCCAGCGGGAGGGCGAAGTTGCTCTCCAGGCCGCAGCCCGCGAGCAGCCCGCAGGCCGCGGCGAGGGCGGCCAGCCTGGGCCCGGTGTTCGGCTTGGGCATCAGCGCAGTCCCTTCGGTCCGAGCCCGCGCTCGGCGACCGCGCCGAGCCAGTCCACCAGCAGCGCCAGGCCGACGGCCAGCACCGCGCCGGTGACCAGGACGGTCGGCCGGTTGAGCTTGTAGCCGGTGTCGATGAGCAGGCCGAGGCCGCCGCCGTTGACGAACGCGCCGAGGGTGGCGGTGCCCACCGCGAGCACCAGCGAGGTGCGCAGCCCGGCCAGGATCAGCGGCACGGCCAGCGGCAGCTCGATGCGGCGCAGCACGGCGCCGCCGGACATGCCGATGCCGCGACCGGCCTCCACCAGCGCCGGGTCGACCGACTGGATGCCGACGACGGTGTTGCGCAGCACCGGGAGCAGCGAGTACAGCGCGATCGGCAGCGCCGCGGCCCAGAGCCCCTCCCACTCCGTCCACAGGAAGAACAGCACCAGCACGCCCACCGCGGGCGCGGCCTGCCCGACGGTGGCGATGCCGAGCACCACCGGCGCCGCCCAGCGGGCCCAGCGGCGGGTGACCGCGACGCCCACCGGCACCGCGACCACGACCACCAGGGCGGTGACGACGACCGACAGGACCAGGTGGTCCCAGGTGTCGCGGAGCAGCTTGGCGGCGTTGATGTTGGCGCGCTCGATGGAGTCGAGGTCGCGGGTGAACGCCCAGGCCAGCACCCCGCCGACGAGCAGCACGACGGCGACGGGCTGCCCGAGCAGCCGCATCCGGTCCGCCCGCCGGGCGCGGGCCTCCAGGGCGGTCACGGGGTCACCCCCTCCTCGCTGCCCGCCCGCGCGTCGGTGTGGTTGTCACCGTGGTCGTCGCTGTGATCGCCATTGTGCTCCTCGCGCAGCGCGGCGATGGCGTCGGTGACCGTGCCCAGCCCGATGGTGCCCAGGTACTCGCCCCGGGAACCGGTGACCGCGGCGTTGCCGCCCTCGGTGAGGATGGCCTCCAGCGCGTCCTGGAGGGTGGACTGCACCGAGACCGAGTCGCCGACCGGCTTGCCCGCCCCGGCCAGCGAGGTGGCCGCGTTCAGGTCGCGCACGTGCACCCAGCGGACCGGCCGGTTGCGCCGGTCGAGCACCAGGGCGAACTTCGTCCGGCTGTCCGCGAGCCTGCCCCGCAGTTCGGGCACGGGGTCGTCGATGCCCGCGGTGACCACGCCGGTGCGGTCGATCTCGACGTCGCGCACGCGCAGCAGGGTCAGCTGCTTGAGCGAGGCGCCCGCGCCGACGAAACCGGCGACGGTGTCGTCGGCCGGGTTGGCCAGGATGGCCTCGGGGGTGTCGAACTGCAGGACCTTCGACCGCGGCCCGAGCACGGCGATGCGGTCGCCGAGCTTGACCGCCTCGTCGAAGTCGTGGGTGACGAACACGATGGTCTTGCCCAGTTCCGATTGCAGGTTGAGCAGCTCGTCCTGCAGGTTGCCGCGGGTGATCGGGTCGACCGCGCCGAACGGCTCGTCCATCAGCAGCACCGGCGGGTCGGCGGCGAGCGCGCGGGCCACCCCGACGCGCTGCTGCTGGCCGCCGGAGAGCTGCCGGGGGAAGCGGTCGGCGAACTCGGCGTCCAGGCCGACCAGGTCCAGCATCTCGGCGGTGCGGTCGGCGGTCCTGGTCCGGTCCCAGCCGAGCAGGCCGGGGACCATGCCGATGTTCTGGGCCACGGTCAGGTGCGGGAACAGGCCCGCCTGCTGGATGGCGTAGCCGATGCCCCGGCGCAGCCTGTCCGGGTCCATCGACAGCACGTCGGCACCGCCCACGGTGATCGTCCCGGAGGTCGGCTCGATCAGCCGGTTGATCATCTTCATGGTGGTGGTCTTGCCGCAGCCGGACGGTCCCACGAAGACGGTGATCCGCCCGGCGGGCAGCACGATGCTGACGTCCTCGACCGCGGCCTCCCGCTGCCCCGGGTAGTGCTTGGTGACGTGGTCGAGCGTGATCTCCACACCCGACCGCTCGCCTGCGCTGTGCTGCTCAGTCACGGATCCCCCTCGAAACGGTCAGTCGGCCGATGAGCACGAAGACCCCGTCGACCAGCAGTGCAAGCACCACGATCCCGAGCGTGCCCGCCAGGGCCTGGTTGGTGGCGTTGGCGCTGCCCGCGCGGGCCAGCCCGGAGAAGATCTCGGTGCCCAGGCCGGGCCCCTTGGCGTAGGCGGCGATCGCCGCGATGCCCATCAGCAACTGGGTGCTGACCCGGATGCCCGCCAGGATCGCGGGCCAGGCCAGCCGCAGCTCGATGCGGGTGAGCACGCGCAGCCGGTTCATCCCGATGCCGCGCGCCGCGTCGGTGATCGCGGAGTCCACACCGGACAGCCCGACGATGGTGTTGCGGACGATCGGCAGCAGGGCGTAGAGCACCAGCGCCACCACCGTCGGCGGGACGCCGAGGCCGAGGACCGGGATCAGCAGGCCCAGCAGGGCGAACGACGGCACCGTCAGGATGGCGCTGGTGAGCGCCGTGGCCAGCGCCGAGCCCGCCGGGCTGCGGTAGACGGCCACGCCCAGCGCCACACCCGCGATCGCGGCGATGATCGTGCACTGGATGACCGCGCTCGCGTGCAGAGCGGCCTCGGGCAGGAGTCGATCCCATCGCTGGACGATGAAATCCCACAGGTCCACCGGCCACCTCCCTTCGTTTGACCGAGCAACCTTCCCTACTCGCGGCCGGTGGGCAACTCACCGTCCACAGGGTCAGCCTGGCAGCCGCCCCCGGGCCTGTGGATGGTTTCGGGCGAATGTCGGTGTCTTCGGCGACCATGGGCCCATGCCAGCCGACGCGCTCGACCTGTTCACCCCGGCCACCCGCCAGTGGTTCACCGGGGCGTTCGCCGCGCCAACGGACGCCCAGGCAGGGGCTTGGCGGGCGGCCGCGGCGGGCGAGCACGCGCTGGTGGTCGCCCCGACCGGCTCCGGCAAGACCCTGGCCGCCTTCCTGTGGGCCCTCGACCGGCTCGCCGAGAGCGGCCCGCCGGAGGAGCCGAAGCACCGCTGTCGTGTGGTGTACGTCTCACCGCTGAAGGCGCTGGCGGTGGACGTGCAGCGCAACCTGCGGGCCCCGCTGGCCGGGATCCGGCAGGCCGCGCACCGGCTGGGCGCCCCCGAGCCGGACATCACCGTCGGCACCCGCACGGGTGACACCCCGGCCGACGAGCGCCGGGCGTTCGCCCGCACCCCACCGGACGTCCTGGTGACCACCCCGGAGTCGCTGTTCCTGATCCTCACCTCGGCCGCGCGCGAGTCGCTGCGCGGGGTGCGCACGGTGATCGTCGACGAGGTGCACGCGGTGGCGGGCGCCAAGCGCGGCTCGCACCTGGCGCTGTCGCTGGAGCGGCTGGACGCGCTGCTGGAGCGGCCCGCCCAGCGCATCGGCCTGTCGGCGACGGTGCGGCCGGTGGAGGAGGTCAGCTCGTTCCTCGGCGGTGGCAGGCCGGTGACGCTGGTGCAGCCGGAGCTCGCCAAGACGATCGAGGTCAGCGTCGAGGTGCCGGTGGAGGACATGTCCGCGCTGACCGAGCAGCCGCGCGCGGTCCCGGACGACCCGGACTCCCCCGAGGCGCCGCAGCAGGCTTCCATCTGGCCGATGGTGGAGCGGCGGGTGCTGGAACTGGTCCGCGCGCACCGCTCCACGATCGTGTTCGCCAACTCCCGGCGGCTGGCCGAGCGGATGACCGCCCGGCTCAACGAGCTGGCGAGCGAGGAGGCCCCGGTCCCGGTGAGGTTCCCGGCCGAGGCGATCGGGCAGTCGGGGCAGAGCACCGGGGCGGAACCGGTGGTCGCCAGGGCGCACCACGGGTCGATGTCGCGCGAGCAGCGCACCCTGGTGGAGGAGGACCTCAAGTCCGGCAGGCTGCCGTGCGTGGTGGCCACCTCGTCGCTGGAGCTGGGCATCGACATGGGCGCGGTCGACCTGGTGGTGCAGATCGAGGCGCCGCCGACGGTGGCCGCCGGGTTGCAGCGGGTCGGGCGGGCCGGGCACCAGGTGGGCGCGGTGTCGCGCGGGGTGATGTTCCCGAAGTTTCGCGGCGACCTGGTGTCCTGCGCGGTGGTGGCGGAGCGGATGTCGGCGGGGGCGATCGAGGCGGTGCGCTACCCGCGCAACCCGCTGGACGTGCTGGCCCAGCAGGTCGTGGCGATGGTGGCGCTGGAACCGTGGGCGGTCACCGACCTGGCGGCGCTGGTGCGCCGGGCCGCGCCGTACGCGTCGCTGCCGGACTCCGCGCTGTACTCGGTGCTGGACATGCTGTCCGGGCGCTACCCCAGCGAGGAGTTCGGCGAGCTGCGCCCCCGGGTGACCTGGGACCGGCTGACCGGTGAGCTGCGCGGTCGGCCGGGGGCGCAGCGGTTGGCGGTCACCTCCGGCGGCACCATCCCCGACCGCGGGCTGTTCACCGTGATGACCCCGCCGAACGAGCGCGGCGCGGGCTCGCGGGTCGGTGAGCTGGACGAGGAGATGGTCTACGAGTCCCGGGTGGGTGACACGTTCCTGCTCGGCACCTCGTCCTGGCGGGTGCAGGAGATCACCCACGACCGGGTGATCGTCACCCCCGCACCGGGTGAACCGGCGCGGATGCCGTTCTGGAAGGGCGATTCCCCGGGCAGGCCGCTGGAACTGGGCCGGGCACTGGGGAAGTTCGTCCGCGAGGTGTCCTCGATGGACGGCGAGCGGGCCAGGGTGCGCACCGCGGCGGCCGGGCTGGACGCGTGGGCGAGCGACAACCTGCTGGCGTACCTGGGCGAGCAGCGGGAGGCCACCCGGCACGTCCCCGACGACCGGACGCTGCTGGTGGAGCGGTTCCGCGACGAGCTGGGCGACTGGCGGCTGGTCGTGCACTCGCCGTTCGGCGCGCAGGTCAACGCGCCGTGGGCACTGGCGATCGCGGCCAGGCTGCGCGAGCGCCGGGGGGTGGAGGCGCAGATCGCGCACGCCGACGACGGCATCGTGCTGCGGCTGCCGGACGCGGTCGACGACACCGGGCAGGAGGTGGTGGCGGGCGCGGAGGACGTGTTGCTGGAACCGGACGAGGTCGAGCAGATCGTGGTGGCCGAGGTGGGCGGCTCGGCGCTGTTCGCGGCCCGGTTCCGCGAGTGCGCGGCCCGGTCGCTGCTGCTGCCCAAGCGCGACCCGCGCAGGCGGTCGCCGCTGTGGCAGCAGCGGCAGCGCTCGGCGCAGTTGCTGTCGGTCGCGGCGAAGTACGAGCAGTTCCCGGTCGCCCTGGAGGCGATGCGGGAATGCCTGCAGGACGTGTACGACATCGCCGGTCTGCGCGAGCTGATGGCCGACGTGCGCGGGCGCAGGGTGCGGGTGGTGGAGGTGGAGACGCCGTCCCCGTCGCCGTTCGCCCGCAGCCTGCTCTTCGGCTACGTCGGGATGTTCCTCTACGGCGACGACGTCCCGCTGGCCGAGCGGCGGGCGGCGGCGCTGTCGCTGGACAGCGCGCTGCTGGCGGAGCTGCTCGGCTCGGAGGCGATCCGCGAACTGCTCGACCCCGGCGTCCTCGACGAGGTCGAGCGCTCCCTGCAGCGCCTCGACCCGGCGCGGCACGCCCGCCACGCCGAGGACGCCGCCGACCTGCTCCGCTTCCTCGGCGACCTGTCCGAGGCCGAGGCCGCCGAACGCGGGGTGCGCCCGGAGTGGCTGACCGAGCTGACCGACGCGCGCCGCGCCCTGCGGGTCCGGATCGCGGGCGTCGAGCGCTACCTCGCGGTGGAGGACGCGGGCCGGGTCCGCGACGCGCTGGGCACCGCGCTGCCGGTGGGCGTGCCGGAGGTGTTCACCGAACCGGTCGCCGACCCGCTGGGCGACCTGCTGTCGCGGTACGCGCGGACCCACGGGCCGTTCCCGGCCGTCGAGGCGGCGACCCGCTTCGGCCTGGGCGTGTCCGTGGTGACCGGTGTCCTGGAACGCCTGGCGGGCAGCGGGCGGCTGGTCCGCGGCGAGCTGCGCCCGGGCGGCACCCACACGGAGTACTGCGACGCGGACGTGCTGCGCCGGATCCGGCGCGGGTCGCTGGCCAAGCTGCGGGCCGAGGTCGAACCGGTGGAGCAGGCCGCCCTCGGGCGGTTCCTGCCCGGCTGGCACGGCATCGGCCGCAGCAGGCGCTCCACCCCGTCCGCCGACGACGTGCTGTCCGTCGTGGAACAGCTGGCCGGGGCGCCACTGCCCGCGAGCGCGCTGGAGTCGTTGGTGCTGCCCTCGCGGTTGCCCGGCTACTCCCCCGCGCTGCTCGACGAGCTGACCGCGGCCGGGGAGGTCACCTGGTGCGGCAGCGGAGCGCTCGCGGGCGGGGACGGCTGGGTCGCCCTGGCACCGGCCGACGTGGCGGACCTGCTGCTGCCGGACGTCGAGGAGGCCGTGCCGGACACCCCGCTGCACGCGGCCGTGCTGTCGTCTTTGGACGGTGGGGCGCTGTTCTTCCGCCAGGTCGCGGACCGCACCGGCGCGGTGCTGCTGGACGGTGGCGCGGAAGCACCGTCCGACCAGGACGTGGTGTCGGCCCTGTGGGACCTGGTGTGGGGCGGCCTCGTCACGAACGACACGATCGCCCCCCTCCGGGCGCTGGTGTCGGGGAGGGGCGCGGCGCACAAGCCCCGCGCCACCGCCCCCCGAGGCCGGTACGCCCGCCTGCGAACAGCGCGGCCCGCCATGCCGAGCCGATCCGGCCCACCCACCGCGGGCGGCCGGTGGTCCCTGGTGGTCCCCCGAGAACCGGACGCGACCCGGCGGGCACACGCCAGGGCGGAGGCGTTCCTGGAACGGCACGGCGTGCTGACGCGCGGCGCGCTGGACACCGAACGGGTCGTCGGCGGGTTCAGCGGGGTGTACAAGGTGCTGCGGGCCATGGAGGAGTCCGGCCAGATCGTGCGCGGGTACGTGGTGGAGGGCTTGGGAGCGGCCCAGTTCGCGGCCCGCGGAGCCGTCGACCGGCTTCGCTCCCTGTCCCGGGTGGACTCCACCGAGGTGGGCGAGGCCGTGGTGCTGGCAGCCGCGGACCCGGCCCAACCGTACGGGGCCGCACTGGGCTGGCCCACGGTCCTCGGCGAGGGGAAGCACCGCCCCGGGCGTAAGGCCGGGGCACTGGTGGTCCTGGTGGACGGAGTGCCCGCGCTGTACGTGGAGCGCGGTGGGCGTTCACTGCTGTCGTTCACGGAAGACGCGGCGGTGTTGCGAACGGGGGCCGAGGGGTTGTCCCGGGCCGTGCGGGAGGGGTGGTTGGGCGCGCTGTCGGTGCAGAAGGCCGACGGGGAGGTGGCGTTGACGTCCGCACTGGGAGACGTGCTGCGGGAGGTGGGATTCCGGGCGACGCCGAAGGGGTTGCGGCTGCGGGCTTGAGCGATTGCGCTTGGGGGCGGGCTCGCGCGCGAGCACCCGGTCACGGGTGTGCAACCGCTCCGGAGCCGGGCGTGGGTGTGGACCCGCGCCCGGCCTCGGAGCGCGGGCGGGGTGCCTGGCGACCGCGGCCCGGCTTCGGGTGGCTGGACGGCTTGGCAACGTCGTTGCGGGGCTTGGGTTGCCGTCGCGGGTGTGGCGGTGGGGGCTACTCGGTGATCTCGGCCTGCACCAGGTGGGCCACGTTCTCCATGCCCAGGGCGTTGGGGTGGACGGGGGCGGCGTCGACGACGTCGACGACGCCTTCGATCCAGCGGGTGCCGGGGGCGGTGCAGGTCTCGTGACCCTCGGAGGCGGTGCGGGTGTCGACGAAGGTGGCGTTGTTGGCGGAGGCGGTGGCGGCGAGGATCTGGGCGAAGGAGCGTTCCTTGGCCGCGAGGTAGGGGAAGTCGTTCTCGGCGACGATGTTCCTGTTGGGGTTGGCGGGGTCGCAGGCGGCCTTGGTGGCCGGGAGGATGGCCTGGTAGCCGACGAGGACGACCTCGGCGTTCGGGGAGCGGTGGTGGATGCCCTGGAGGACCGCGGCGATCCTGGGGGCCTTCTCGGCGAAGGTCTGCTCCAGTCGGTCGACACCGCCCGCGGTGTAGTGGTCGGTGCAGGGGCGGCCGGTGGGGTCGGACGCCGCCAGGGTGACGCAGGTGCCGATGATGCTCCCGAAGCCCACGTCGTTGCCGCCGATTCCCACTGTGACCAGGGTGGTTTCGGGGGTCAGGGCGTCGAACTGGGGGGCGGCGGAGCCCTGGGGGCTTTCCATGTGGGCGGTGACCGCTCCGCTGCAGCTGACGTCGACGAACTCCGCGGGGTGGGTGGCCCGGGCCAGCAGGGAGGGGTAGTTGTGGTCGGAGCGGGCGCAGGCGCCGCCGCTCTGGGCGGGGATGCCGGGGCCCGCGGTGAAGGAGTCGCCCAGGGCCACGTACCTGGTCGTCGCGCCCTGCGGTTGGGCCGCGCCCGCGAGGGGGGCCGCGGCCAGCGCTGTGGCGGCCACGCCCGCCGCGACGGTCAGGGCCGCGCCTGCGCCCAGCAGTGTTCGGGACTTCGTCGTGCCGAACCGCGAGAAAATCACGACTGACCTCCACAACCCGGGAATTGGTGCCGAACGTGACAGGTTTCTTCCCCGCCCGCGTGGAAGTCAACCGGCGCCCGGGGGGAATCGGAGAAATCGGGCCTCGGGAGACAAGGACTTCCGCCGCTTTGCTCGTGGGGAGACAACGGTGGGCGGGATCGGCGAGGCGGCCTCGACCGGTCTGGTCCGCGAGGTGCGTTCTGGGTCCCGGGACCGGCGTGACACCCGGTCGGTGGTGGACCTCCGGGTCAGCGGGAGGTGAGGACGCAGAACTCGTTGCCCTCCGGGTCCGCCAGCACCACCCACGGCACGTCGCCCTGGCCGATGTCGAGAGGGGTGGCGCCCAGGTCGCGCAGGCGGGCCACCTCGGCGAGCTGGTTCTCCCCCGGGTGCGCGGCGACGTCGATGTGCAGGCGGTTCTTGGCCGACTTCGGCTCGTCGAGGGCCAGGAACTCCAGCCACGGGCCCCGGCCGTCGGCGGCGCGGAGGGAGGCGACGGTGCGGTTGTCGCGGACGATGCGGTGGCCGGTGGCGGCTGCCCAGAAGTCGGCCAGGGCGCTGGGGGTGGTGCTCTGGACGATGATGGCCGCGACCGAACCGGTGTCGGCGTACTCCGGGCGCGGGTCGAGGACGCAGAACTCGTTGCCCTCCGGGTCCGCCAGCACCACCCACGGCACGTCGCCCTGGCCGATGTCGGTCGGGGTGGCGCCCAAGGCGACCGCCCGGTCCACCAGGGCCATCTGGTCGGCGGTGGAGACGCTGGGCAGGTCCAGGTGCCAGCGGTTCACCCCCGCCTTGACCCGGTTGGCCGGGTCGACCGGGACGAAGACCAGGTCGCCCTGCCAGCCGTCCTCGGCCGGGGCGCGCACGTCGACCTCGTCGGGGGTGGTGGCGGTGATCGACCAGCGCAGCAGTTCGGCCCAGAAGCGGGCGAGCGCGGCCGGGTCGGCGGCGTCGACCACGAGGTTGACCATGCGGGTGGGCATGGGGCGGACGCTAGTGCAGCGCGGGGCCGACCGGTACCCGGTTCCGGCACGACGACCACCGGGAACCGGTGCGGGCAGGCAGCCGCTCCGCGAACGGGTGCGGGGGCGGCGACGCTTCCGGTGCGGCAACCACCGGGAATCGGTGCGGGAACGGGTGCAGCCCCGGCCGGTGCCGCGGGCGGCGGGCGCTCAGGTGCGCACCCGGGCGGGCAGCAGGCGGAACTCGTTGCCCTCCGGGTCGACGAAGGCCAGCGCGCCGTCCGGGTCCGGGCCGCCGGGCAGTTCGGTGGCGCCCAGCGCGATCAGCCGGGCCGCCTCGGCGTCACCGTCCGGGCGGTCGGCGATGACCGCCACGTCGAACCGGATGCGGTTCGGACCGCGCTTGGTGTCGGGCACCCGCAGGAACTCCAGCCACGGGCCGCTGGTGCCCGCCGACCGCAGCGCCGCCGCCCCCGCCCCGGTGTGCACGCTGGGCCAGCCGGTGGCTGCCGCCCAGAAGCCCGCCATCGCCGCCGGGTCCGCCGAGTCCACGACCAGCGCGGCCAGCGGACCGGTGCGCTGGTACAGGTCGCCGGGCTCCAGGATGCAGAACTCGTTGCCCTCGGGGTCGTGGAAGACCGTCCACGGCACCTCCGGGCCCTGCCCGACCCGGCCCTCGCGGGCACCCACGTCGACCGCGAGGGAGGTGAGGACCTGGTACTCGTGCGGGCTCTCGGTCGCCAGGTCCACGTGGATGCGGTTCTTGGCGGACTTGCCCGAGGGGACCCGCCGGAACACCAGATCGATGCCGCTGCCGCCGACGTCGGGGGCGAGGAGGCGGTAGCCGCCGTCGCGCTCCGGGGTCGCGGTCCCGCCGAGCATGATGTACCAGAACTGGGCGACCGCGGCCGGGTCGGTCGCGTCGATCACGAGACTCGCCAACCGGGTGGACATGGCCGACACGGTAGCCGCGTTTCCCGGGGGGCCGCCGGGCAACGCCGGTCACCTGCGGTGATGCGCACGTGCTCCGAGCGGTGCCCGGGGCACCGGGCACCGCTCGGGCACCGGACCGGCGCGGGCCGGTCCTGGCGTGTGTTCTGCGAGGGGCTGGGGTTTCGGGTGGATGCGCGGGGCTGGCTGCTCGGCTTGAAGCGCCGGGATTGTGGTGGTGGTGCCTGGGTTGGTCCGCTTCGCCGGGGCTATGCCGTGTGCTGTCGGCTCAAGTGCCGGTCGTTTGGTGGGGGTGCCCGGGTGGGTGGATCCGCTTGGGCGGGGCCCCTACGCCGATCATGCGCCCAGTGTGACCGAGTGGGGCTGAAAAGATGCCCCACAGCCCAAGCAGGCTTGCACATGATCGGCACCCCCACCCAAGCAAATCCACCCACCCGGGCATTTCCGTAGCCAGGCCGGCGGTTTTGGGAGTGGTCGGCAGCTACGCCGGTGGGGTTCGGGTGGCTGGCCGCCAGGCTTGCGGTTGCGGGGGTGGTTGGCCGCTGCGCTGGTGGGTTCGGCGTGGCGGGTGGCCGGGTCGGCGGTTTTGGTGTGGTTGGCCGGGTCCTAGCGGGTCGCCAGGCGTAGGAGGGCCCAGAGTTGGGCCACCGCGTCCATGTCGCCCTGGCGGTGCAGACCTTGGTCGAAGACCGCTGAGCGGCCCCAGAGCCACAGGTAGAGCGCGGTGGGTTCGGCGGTGACCACGGCGTCGGCGGACTCGGCGGCCTCGGGTGGCGCCGGGGACGCGGCGGTTCGGTCCACGCCCATCTCGGCGAGCCAGGAGCGGCCCGCGGCCTGCACCACCACGGTGGCCGCCCGGGTGCCGACGACCCCCAGTTCGGCCAGGCGGCGGGTGAACCAGACGGTGAGCACCTCATCGATGCCGTCGAGGGCCACCGACTCCGGGATGGGGTCGTGGCCGCCGCCGTTGGCCGCGCTCTGCACGTCGACCCGGTGCACGGTGGACTCGTGGGCCATCCGTCGCCTCCAGAACAGGTAGGTGTGCTGGTCCGGGTGCCAGGTGGGGCAGGGTTCGCCGGGGGCGTGGGCGGCGAGTTCGCCGAGCAGGGCCCGCAGGCCGTCGCGCAGCCAGTCCTCGACCGCCTCGCCCTGGGCTGGTTCGCGGTCCCAGTTCACCGGGCGTTCCCCGGTGCGGATCCAGGTCAGGACCATCCGCTGGACGCTGCCCAGGTGGCGGGCGGTCTCGCCGACGGTCAGGCCGGGGCAGGCGGGCACCGGGCGGTCGTGGTCGGCCGCGGCGGCGGATGCCGCCAGCAGCAGGGTTTCGGTCTCCAGCACGTCGAGCAGTCGGTCCTCGTCGACCGGTCCCGTCATCGCCCGGTGCCGTGCACGGCGCGGTGGACGAGGGCGACGAACTGCCGGGTCTGGCGGAACAGGTCGTCCGCGGCGCGCGGGCCGACCCGGTTGGTGATGCCCGCCTGCACCTCGGCCCGGGTGGCCGAGCAGGAGGCGAAGAACGCCGCCCACTCGCGGAACTCCGGGGCCACCGACGAGGTCAGCGTCCACACGCTGGTCGGCTTGGCCCGGCCGCGGTGCGGTCGGCCGCGCACGGCCAGCAGCGCCGCGGCGGCGCGCAGGGCGCACAGGTAGGCGTCGGCGAAGCGGTGCGCCGGGTCGGTCTCGGCGGCCACCGCGAGCAGGCCCTGCTCGGCCTGCTTGAGCAGGGCGATCGCCGAGGGCGGGACGGGGGCGGGTGGGGTGGGCGTGACGGGGAAGTCCAGCGTGCTGGTCATCGTGGCCTCCTCGCGGTCGTGCCGACGGGGCGTGGCGCTGCGCCGAGGGGAGCCGGCGGTGTCCGGTGGTGAGGCGCTTCCCCCGCCCCACCACCGAACCGCCTCGAACACGTGTTCGAGTAAGACCAGGATAGCCCCTGGGTGCCGGTGCTTCAAGCCGATCACGGTGTGACCCGCCCACCGGTTGCCCGGCAGGTCACCCGGGGTGGTGAGATGGAGCGGTGAGCACACTCGAACACCCCGCGGTGGCGCGGGTGGCGGCCGCACTGCGCGCGGCCGGGATGGACGCCGCCGCCGACGGGATCCGCGTCCTGGACGACGAGGTCCGCACCGCCGCGCTCGCGGCGGCCGCGCTGGGTGTGCCGGTGGGGGCCATCGCCAACAGCCTGGTCTTCGCCGCCGCGCACGGCGGTGAGAAGCGTCCGCTGCTGGCGCTGACCTCCGGGGCGCACCGGGCCGACACCGCACTGCTGGCCGCGTTGGTGGGCGCGGACTCCGTCGGCCGGGCCGACCCGGCGTTCGTGCGCGAGCACACCGGGCAGGCCATCGGCGGCGTCGCCCCGGTCGGGCACCCCGCGGCGCTGACCACCGTCGTCGACACCCACCTGCGGCGGTACCCGGTCGTCTGGGCGGCGGCGGGGCACGCCAAGTCGGTCTTCCCGACCACGTACGACGATCTGGTGACGCTCACCGGGGGTGTGGCTGCGGATGTGTCCGGCCAGGAGGATGATCCCTCTTCGTGACCGCCGCTCCGTCCCCCCGTGTCGCCCGGTTCGTGGAGCTGTCCGCCGACGAGCTGCGCGGACGGCTGCGCGAGGCACTCGCGCTCTACGTCGCCGCCATGGACTACCCGAAGGGCACCGCCGAGCAGCGGGCGCCGATGTGGCTGGCGCACATGCTGCGCGCGGGCTGGCGCTGCGTGGCCGCCTTCGACGACGACGGCGCCATGGCGGGCATCGCCTACGGCTACCTCGGCGCACCCGGCCAGTGGTGGCACGAGCAGGTCCGCCGCGGGGTCACCGAGCGGCGCGGGGCGGAGGTCGCCGACTCCTGGTTGGACGACTACTTCGAGCTGACCGAGCTGCACGTGCGGCCGGACAGCCAGGGGCAGGGCATCGGGGGGGAACTGGTGCGGCTGCTGATGGCGGGGGCGGGGAGCGCGCACGTGCTGCTGTCGACGCCGGAGGGGCCGTCGCGGGCGTGGCGGCTGTACCGGCGGCTCGCGTTCGCGGACGTGCTGCGCAACTACCAGTTCGCAGGCGATCCGCGGCCGTTCGGGGTGCTGGGCAGGTCGCTCCCGATCGAGTGAACTTGGGCTGGTGATGGTGCTCGGGTGATCTGCTCGGCCGTGTCCAGGTTTCAAAGCCCGGGATTTTTCAGGGCGTGCCCGGGTGGGTGGATCTGCTCGGGCGGGGCCCCTACAGCGATCATGCGCCCAGTGTGACCGAGTGGGGCGAAAAGATGCCCCACAGCCCAAGCAGGCTCGCACATGATCGCTACCCCCACCCAAGCACATCCACCCACCCGGGCATTGGCGTAGCCGGGCCGCCGGTTGGCAGGGTGGTCGGCAGCTGCGCCGCTGACGGCTCGGAGTGGCTGCCCGTGGAGGAGCGGCCCGCCCCGGATCGGGGCAGGCCGCTGGGGTCACAGGGCGGCGAGGCGCTCGGTGAGGGTGTCCAGGCCCATCGCGCCCATTTCCAGGACTTGCCGGTGGAAGCGCTTGAGGTCGAAGTCGGCGCCCTGGCGGGCCTTCGCCTCGTCGCGGGCGCGCAGCCAGAGGCGTTCGCCGAGCTTGTAGGTGGGGGCCTGGCCCGGCCAGCCCAGGTAGCGGTCGATCTCGTCGTGGACGTGGGCGGGGTCGGTGATGGTGCGGGTGAGCATGAACTCCAGACCCAGGTCCGGGGTCCAGCGCTCGCCCTCGTGGAAGCCGGTGCCGCGGGGGATCTCCAGCTTCAGGTGCATGCCGATGTCGACGACCACCCTGGCGGCGCGGAACAGGTGGGCGTCGAGCATGCCCAGCAGGTCGCCGTCGTCGTCGAGGTAGCCGAATTCGCGCATGAGGCGTTCGGCGTAGAGGGCCCAGCCCTCGCCGTAGCCGGGGACCCAGGCCAGCAGGCGCTGGAACTTGTTCAGGCTCGCGGCCTGGTTGACCGCGGTGGCGATCTGCAGGTGGTGGCCGGGGGCGCCCTCGTGGTAGACGGTCGTGACCTCGCGCCAGGTGGAGAACTCGGTCCGGTCCGCGGGCACCGACCACCACATCCGGCCCGGCCGCGACCAGTCCTCGGTGGGGGGGTTGTAGTAGGCGCCGACCGGGCCGCCGGGTGGGCTGATCCGGCACTCCAACCGCATCAGCCGGTCCGGGATGTCGAAGTGCACGCCGCGCAGGTCCGACAGCGCCTGGTCCGACAGGCGCTGCATCCACTCGCGCAGCGCGTCCTGGCCGACGACCCGGTAGCGCGGGTCGGCGTCGAGGTGGGCCGCGGCCTCGGCGACCGTGGCCCCGGGCTTGATCCGGTCCGCCACCTGCTTCATCTCGGTCTCGATCCGGGTGAACTCCGCCCAGCCCCACTCGTAGGCCTCGGCGAGGTCGACCCTGGCGCCGGTGTAGAGCCGCGAGAACAGCCGGTAGCGCTCCTCCCCCACCGCGTCCTCGGTGGGTGCGGCGGGGGCCAGTTCGCCGGTGAGGAAGTCGGCCAGGTCCGCGTACGCCTGCTCGGCGGCGGCCACCCCGGCGGCCAGGTCGGGGCCCGCGTGCTCACCCGCCCCCTCGGCGAGGGTGCTGAAGTACGACGGTGCGCCGGAGCGGCCCGCCCAGCCCCGGCACTGCTCGGCGACCTTGGTGACCTGGCGCAGCGCGGCGACGTCGCCGCGGGTGGCGGCGGCGCGCAGCGCGAGCTGGTAGCCCGCGAGGCACTCGGGGACGGCGGCGAGCCGGGTGGCGATGGTGGCCCAGTCCTCGGCGGAGTCGGTGGGCATCAGGTCGAAGACCTCGCGCACGTCCTGGGCCGGGCTGGAGATGATGTTGAGTTCCCAGTCGACCAGGCGGGCCCCGTGCAGTTCGGCGGTGAGGCCGACGCGCTCGGTGAACACCGCCTTCGCGTTGGCCGCGGCCGGGTCGTCGGCGTCGGCGGCCTCCATCTCGGCGAGCGCGGCGGTGGCCAGCGCGCCCCGCGCGGCGACCCCGTCCGGGGAGTAGTCGGGCAGCCGGTGGTCGTGGCCCGGCTGGCCCAGGTAGGTCGCGAGGATCGGGTCCAGCGCGGCCAGCGAGGCGACGTAGGAGTCACTGATCCGGTGCACGTCGTGTGAAGGGGACACCATGCGGCGAACGCTATCCGACCCGCCACCCGGTGACGAAGGGGTGGACGCCGGGGTGGATGCCGGGGCGCGCGGGGGTGGACGGGTACGGCAGGATGGCCCGGTGCCGCACGCCACTTCCCCGTCCCGTGCCCGCCTGCGCAGGTGGGCGGCGCTGATCCCGCTGACCGTGGTGGCGGTGCTGGCGCTGTCGGGGTGCCTGCGGGTGCAGGCGGAGTTCGCGGTGTCGGAGGACGACACGGTCTCCGGTCAGCTCGTGGTGGCCTCGGTGGCGGGCAGGCAGGACGACACGGGCCCGCAGCTGACCGTCGCCCCGGAACTCAAGGGCAAGGTGCGGACGCAGGTCTACACGCAGGACGGCTACGTCGGGCAGACGGTGCTGTTCCAGGACCTGACCTTCGCCGAGGTGTCCCTGCTGGGCGACACGATCACCGTGGGCAAGCAGTACCGGCTGACGTTCCGCCGGGCCGGGGACCTGGTGACGCTGGCCGGGTCGGTCGACCTGACCGAGGTCCCCACCGACCGGGCGGACATCCAGCTCAAGATCGCCTTCCCGGGCACGGTGGGCCGCACGAACGGCGTCAACGACAACGGCACCGTCAGCTGGAAGCCCAAGCCGGGGGCGGTGTCGGAGTTCAGCGCCACGGCGCAGTACAGCGACTCGTCCGGGGTGTCGTGGACGCAGTGGGTGGTGATGGTGGGCGCGGGCGGCGTGGCGGTGTCGATGATCGTGCTGGGGCTGGCGCTGTTCAGCCACCGCCGCACGCAGCGGCAGCTCGGCGACCCCGCCCAGACCTGAGCCGGGTCAGGCGCGGGCGGGCACCAGGCCCAGCCTGCCGACCACCTCGCGGGTGGCCCTGGACTGGTTGAAGGTGTAGAAGTGCAGGTCGTTCACACCCTCGGCGAGCAGGCGCTCGCAGGTCTCGGTGATCAGGTCGATGCCCTCGGCGCGGAAGGCCTTGGCGTCCTCGGCGAGCGGCTCCAGCCGGGCCGCGAAGTGCGGGGGCAGCGGGGCACCGGACAGCTCGACGGTCTTGTAGAGCATCTTCGGCGTGGTCAGCGGCATGATGCCGGGCACGACGAGCTTGTCGGTGCCGCGGGCGGCGACCCGGTCGCGCAGCCGCAGGAAGTCCTCCGGCTGGAAGAACAGCTGGGCGATGGCGAAGTCCGCGCCCGCGGCGAACTTGCGCATCAGGTTGTCGGTGTCCTCGTCCAGGTCGGCGCAGCCGGGGTGGCCGTAGGGGAAGGCGGCCACGCCGACGCAGAAGTCGCCCAGCTCGCGGACGAGGGCGACCAGCTCGTCGGCGTAGTTGAGGCCGCCGGGGGTGGGCACCCAGGGGCCGTTCGGGTCGCCGGGCGGGTCGCCGCGCAGGGCGAGGACGTTGCGGATGCCGTGGGCGGCGTACCAGCCGATGACGTTGCGCAGCTCGGCGACGGTGTGGTCGACGGCGGTCAGGTGCGCCATCGGGACCAGCGTGGTCTCGGTGGCCACCCGGCCGGTGGTGCGGATGGTGCGGTCGCGGCTGGAGCCGCCCGCGCCGTAGGTGACGGAGACGAAGGCGGGGTCCAGGCCCTCCAGTTCGCGGACCGCCTTCCACAGCCGCCGCTCGTCGGCCTCGTCCCTCGGGGGCATGAACTCCACCGAGAAGACCGGCCGGTCGGTGCGCAGCCGCTCCGTCACTGTCGTCATGCGCCAAGGGTAGCGACAGCGCGATCTCCCGGACAGACCTCCTCCGGGCCGCGCGGGCACGACGCGGACGTCACATCGGGACCCCCGGTCCGGCGGGACGCGGCCGGGCACCGCACGATAGGGGCGTGCAGGCGGCAGGCAGGACCCCGGTGATCCACGAGCCCATCGACCGGCCCATCGACGAGCCCATCGACGCGGCGGTGGCCGCGTACGTGGAGCGCGCGCTGGCCGACTACCTGGCGGTGCGGCACGCGGGCATGGCCGACCAGGCCCCGTCCTTCGGGTCGGCGGTGGCCTCGCTGGCCGACTTCGTGCTCGGCGGCGGCAAGCGGCTGCGGCCGACCTTCGCCTGGTGGGGGTGGCGCGGGGCGGGCGGCGCGGGCACCGGCGTGGAGGCCGAGGCGGTGCTGCGGGCGGTGAGCGCGCTGGAGCTGATCCAGGCGTGCGCGCTGGTCCACGACGACCTGATGGACGCCTCGGCGGTGCGCCGCGGCAAGCCGACGGTGCACGTGGAGTTCGCCGCCCGGCACCGCGAGCGCGGTTGGGCCGGGGCGCCGGAGCGGTTCGGCGCGGCCGCGGCGATCCTGCTCGGCGACCTGGCGCTGGCCTGGGCGGACGACATGTTCACCGGGGCCGGGCTGCCCGCGCACCGGCAGGTGGCGGCGCTGCCGCCGTGGCAGGCGATGCGCGCGGAGATGCTGGCCGGGCAGTACCTCGACGTGCTGACCCAGGCGACCGGCGACGAGTCCGGGGAGGCCGCGCTGAGCGTGGCGCGGATGAAGACCGCCGCCTACACCGTGGAGCGCCCGCTGCACCTCGGCGCCGCGCTGGCGGGCGCCCCGGAGCACGTGGTGGCCGGGCTGCGCGCCTTCGGCACCGACATCGGCGTGGCCTTCCAGTTGCGCGACGACCTGCTGGGCATGTTCGGCGACACCGAGGTCACCGGCAAGCCCGCCGGGGACGACCTGCGCGAGGGCAAGCGGACGCTGCTGATGTCCGCGGGCCTGCGCCGGGCGGTGGCCGCGGGCCGTGACGCCGACGCCGAGGCCATGCGGGCCGCGCTGGGCGACGACGCGCTCGACGCCGACGGGGTGGAGCGCGTCCGCGGGCTGCTGCTGGACGTGGGTGCGGTCACCGAGGTGGAGGCCAGGATGGCGGAGCTGACCGAGACCGCGCTGACCGCGTTGGAGGCGGTGGAGCTGGCCGACCCGGCGGGCCGGGTGCTGCGGGAGTTGGCCGTGACGGCGACCAGGAGGACCAGCTAGCCATGCGCGGGCGGCGAACGATCCCGGGGCGGACCGATCACGTGGTGGTGGTCGGGGCGGGCCTGTCCGGCCTGTCGGCCGCGCTGCACCTGGCCTCGGCCGGGCGCTCGGTCACGGTGCTGGAGGCGGCGGACGGCCCGGGCGGGCGAGCCCGCCGCGACCGGATGGGCGGGTACACCGTCGACACCGGGGCCACCGTGCTGACCATGCCGGAGCTGGTGGACGAGGCGCTGGCCGCGGTGGGCACCTCGCTGGCCGCCGAGGTGGACCTGGTGGAGCTGGACCCGGCCTACCGGGCGCACTTCGCCGACGGCAGCACCATCGCGGTGCACACCGACGGCGCCGCGATGGAGGAGGAGGTCCGCCGGGTCGCCGGGCCCGCCGAGGCCGACGGCTACCGGCGGCTGCGTGCGTGGCTGACCCGGATGCACGAGGTGCAGCGCGACCGGTTCATCGGCGCCAACTTCGACTCCCCGTTCGACCTGATCGGCCCGGACCTGGCGCGGTTGGCCGCGCTGGGCGGCTTCGGGCGGCTGGGCCCCGCGGTGGGGCGCTTCCTGTCGGACGAGCGGCTGCGCAGGCTGTTCACCTTCCAGTCCCTCTACGCCGGGGTGCCGCCCAGCCGGGCGCTGGCGGCGTACGCGGTGATCGCCTACATGGACACCGTCGCGGGCGTGTACTTCCCGCGCGGCGGGGTCGGCGCGGTGGCCGAGGCGATGGCCGCCGCCGCGGGCCGGGCCGGGGTGGCGTTCCGCTACGGCACCGGCGCGGCCTGGCTGGAGCGGGTCGGCGGCCGGGTGGGCGCGGTCCGCACGACCGCGGGTGAGCGCGTGCCGTGCGACGCGGTGGTGGTCACCACCGACCTGCCGGTGGCCTACCGGCTGCTCGGGGTGGCGCCGCGCAGGCCGCTGCCGCTGCGGCACTCGCCGTCGGCGGTGGTGCTGCACACCGGTGTGACCCGGTCCTGGGAGATGCTCGACCACCACACGATCCTCTTCGGCGGCGCCTGGGAGCGGACGTTCGAGGAGATCACCCGGCGCGGGGAGCTGATGGGCGACCCGTCGCTGCTGGTGACCCGGCCGACCGCGACCGACCCGGCGATGGCGCCCGAGGGCAGGCAGCAGGTGTCGGTGCTGGCGCCGTGCCCGAACCTGCGGGTGGGCCCGGTCGACTGGGACCGGATCGGCCCGATCTACCGCGACGAGCTGGTGGCGACGCTCCAGGCGCGCGGCCTGACCGGTTTCGACGACGCGGTGGAGGTGCAGCGGCTGGTCACGCCCGCGGACTGGGCGGCGGCCGGGCTGGCCGAGGGCACGCCGTTCTCGCTGGCGCACACGTTCACCCAGACCGGTCCGTTCCGGCCGCGCAACCTGGTGCCGGGGGTGGAGAACGTGGTGCTGGCGGGCAGCGGCACCACCCCGGGGGTGGGCATCCCCCCGGTGTTGATCTCCGGACGACTGGCCGCGCAGCGGGTGGTGGGTAGGCTCCCGGTCGTCGGGCGCGCGGGCGGTCGAGGCGAATCCGTGAGCGGATTGTGAGGCCCGCCGCGTCCTTCGGTGGATAATCCCCGCAGGGGACGGGCAGCAGCAGGGGGTGACCGGTTGTCGAGGCGTGCAGTCGCGGTCTGGGCGGTCTCGGCGGCGGTCGTCGCCTCGGCGTGCTCCCCCGGGGTGAGCGGGACGCCGGTGGCCGCGGCCATCGAGCCGCCGACGGCCACCGAGTCGGTGCGCCAGTCGCTGACCGACCTCGGTGAGGCGGCGGTGCTGCGCTACCAGGGCACCATGCAGGCCGCAGGCAACCACAAGGCCACCTTCGACATCACCGCCGCGGGCAGCGGCGAGATGACCGGCACGCTCGGCCTCGACGGGCGGTCGGCGACCGTGCTGGTGGTCGACCGGTCCACCTTCCTCAAGGCCGCGGCCGACTTCTGGGCCACGCTGCCCGGGATCGCCGACGGGCCGAGCAAGGGCGCGGCGGTGGCCGACCGGTGGGTGAAGGTCCCGGCCGGGCTGATCGGCGTGGAACTGGCCGACGTGTTCACCCCGCAGACGCTGGGGCAGAACCTCGCCGAGGGCGTGGAGGCCGCGGGCGACCGGCCGCTGACCGACGGCGCCCGGACCAAGGTCGGCGACGTCGAGGTGGTGCGGTCGAAGACCGGCCGGGGCGCGGTGAGCACGACCGCGAAGGCGCCGTACGGGGTGGTCAAGGTCGAGCTGGACAAGGCGGGTGACTCCGACTCGACCAGCGTGCGCGACCTGGTCGCCACGGTGACCGACGGGTCGGCGGGGGTGGCGAAGTTCTACCAGGACTTCGCCGCGGCGGCCCAGCAGGTCACCGCGCCGGTGGACGTGCTGACCACGGTCCAGGAGAGCTCGCACAGCTTCGAGGGGTGCGGGGCGCAGAGCTGCTCGATCGTCGTGCAGTTCACCAACAACAGCAAGCTCGCGGTGAAGGTGTCGGTGCGCGGCACCTGGCAGGGCGACGGCGCGGCGCTGGGCGTGTGCGACGCGGTGACCGGCCCGGTGGCCCCCGGCCAGGGCGGCGGGGCGACCTGCACGCTGGCCACCCCGGAGTGGGTGGGCTTCTTCCAGCGGGCGAACTCGGTGCCGGGCAACCACCCGTACAGCGTGCAGTGGTCCACCCTGGTGCTGGCCGACCCGCCGGACCTGAGCAAGGTGGGCGCGCGCGCCGCGGCCAAGCCCGCCGACCCGGGGGCGCGCAAGACCGAGGGCAGCAACTTCGTCTACTCGATCGGCTACACCGAGGGCGGCCGGGAGGTCGTCTGGAAGTACGGGTCGGTCGCCACGAAGTTCTGGGCCGAGCACGCCGAGCAGCAGCTCGCGGTGTGCCTGGGCACCACGGGCAAGGTGTGCCTGTCGAAGCTGGTCACCGCGACCGACGACGCCGCGGCGGCGCAGGGCCTGGTGAAGCAGCTCGTCGACGGCTACCGGGGCACCGCCGAGGCGTGCCCGGCGGGCCAGTGGGTCGGCTGCACGAGCTGACGGCGCGGGCCGGGGTCAGAAGGCGAGGGCCTGGGCCCGGCGCTTGACCTCCCGGCCGCGGTTGTCCCGCAGCGCCTGGATCGGGCTGCCGGGCAGCGACTCGTCCTCGGTGAACAGCCAGCGGAGCATCTCGTCGGTGTCGAAGCCGGAGTCGTGCAGCACGGTGATGGTGCTGGTCAGGTGCTTGACCACGCCGGTCTCGTCGAGGAAGGCGGCGGGCACCATCAGCACGCCCTTGCGGCGCACCGCGATCAGGTGCCGGTCGCGCAGGGCCTGGTGGACGCGGGTGATCGGCAGGTCGAGGGCTTCGGCGACGTCGGGCAGGGGGAGCAGCTCCACCTCGACGCCGAGCGCGTCGGGGGAGGCCGCGGGAATCGAACTCACGGGCGCAACGATGCCACACGGCCGCGGCGGCCCGCCGTTGGTCACAGATTCGCGGGCCTGGGCACGCGCCGCCGCGCCCGTCCGTACGATCGGTTCCCGTGGAGGACAAGGGGCCGGGAGTGATCGGTTCGCTGCTGGAGCAGCGCTACCGCGTGGACGCGCTGCTCGCGCGCGGGGGCATGTCCGCGGTCTACCGCGGCCTGGACACCCGGCTGGACCGCCCGGTGGCGATCAAGGTGATGGACCCGCGCTTCGCCGCCGACCCGGCGTTCGTCGAGCGGTTCGAGCGCGAGGCCCGGTCCGCCGCCAAGATCCACCACCCGAACGTGGTGGCCGTGCACGACCAGGGCCTCGACGGCGACAACGTCTACCTGGTGATGGAGCTGGTCACCGGCGCCACCCTGCGCGACCTGCTGGCCGAGCGCGGCGCGCTGCCCGCGCCGCTGGCCGTGGCGATCATGGAGCCGGTGCTGTCCGCGCTGGGCGCGGCGCACCGGGCGGGCCTGATCCACCGGGACGTGAAGCCGGAGAACGTGCTGATCGGCACCGGCGGGGTGGTCAAGGTCGCCGACTTCGGCCTGGTCCGGGCGATCTCCAGCGTGGGCACCACCAAGAGCAGCGTCATCCTCGGCACGGTGTCCTACCTGTCCCCCGAGCAGGTCACGACCGGGGCGGCGACCGCGCGCGGCGACGTGTACTCGGCGGGCATCGTGCTCTACGAGACCCTGACCGGCAGCGCCCCGTACCGGGGGGACAACGCGCTGTCGGTGGCCTACCGGCACGTCAACGACGACGTCCCGCCGCCGAGCGCGACCGTGCCGGGCATCCCGCCGATGCTCGACGACCTGGTGGTGCGCTGCACCCGGCGCGAGGCGGGGGCGCGACCGGCGGACGGTGCGGCGTTCCTGATGGAGTTGCAGCACGTGCGCACGGCGCTGAACCTGCCCAGGATGCGGGTGCCGGTCCCGACGCCGATGCCGGACGAGACGATGGCGGTGCCGGACGTGGGCACCACCTCCGGGGTGCTGCCGGTGCCGCCGCGCGGGGCGCCCCCCGAGGTGCACGACGGGCAGGACGTGCTGGAGACGGCCGTGGTGGCGCACGCACCCGGGAGCACAGCGGCGCCCGTGCCCGGGAGCACAGCGGCGCACGCGCCGGGAAGCCCAGCGGCGCACGCGCCCGGGAGCCCGGTGGCGCCCGTGCCCGGCGGCATGGCGGCACAGGCGCCCGGCGGCGCGGTGAACACGCCAGGGCACGGGGTGGCGAGCGCGCCAGGGGGCACCCCGGTCCAGGACCTGGACCCGGAGGCGACGGTGCGGGTGCGGCCGGTGGAGTCACCGGTGGCGGGCGCGCAGGCGATGACCCCGGGGCAGTCGGCGACCGTGGTGCGGCACGTGCCGAACGGGTTCAGCGCGGCGGGCCCGCAGGGGACCAGGGCGATGCTGCGCTCGGACCTGGAGAAGGTCGTCGAGCACGCCCGGCAGTACCCGCCTGCGGAGTACCCGCCGAGCGGTCCGCAGCCGTTGCCGTACGCCCCCGGCCACCCGCCGACCGGGCCGCAGGCGGTTCCCCGGGCGCCCGTGCGCAAGCGGCCGAGGTGGCTGGTCCCGTCGATCGTCGGTGTGGTCGTGCTGGCGCTGGTGGCGACCGGGATCTGGTGGTTCTCCGACGGCCGCTACTCGGAGGTGCCGTCGCTGGTGGGGCAGCAGACCGCGGCGGCGGAGCAGGCGGTGCGCGACGCCGACCTGACCCCGAAGACCGTCACCGTCCGGGACAACCGGGTGGCCGCGGGCCAGGTGATCAGCACCGACCCGGGGGCGGGGGCGCAGGTGCTGCGCGGCGACCAGGTGGAGCTGACGGTGTCGGCGGGCCGCCCGGTGGTGCCGGACGTGCCCGCCGGGTCGACCCCGGAGGCGGCCGAGGCCGCGCTGCGCGACGCCGAGCTGCAACCGCAGCGCGACGACGGCAAGAACGTCTACGACGACAAGACCCCCAAGGGCACCCTGGTGCGCTTGGAGCCCCCGTCGGGCACCGAGGTGGACCTGGGCCAGCGGGTGGTGCTGGTGCTGAGCAGGGGCCCGCAGCCCAAGCAGGTCCCGGACGTGCGCGGCAAGACCCGCGACGAGGCATTCCAGGCGCTGACCTCGGCGGGCTTCCAACCCTTCGACGGCCCCGCCGAGTTCAACGGTGATGTGGAGAGCGGCCGGGTGATCCGCACCGACCCCGGCCCCGGCACGCAGGTCGAGGCCGACGGCAACAAGCGGGTGTCGGTGGTGGTGTCGAACGCGGTCACCGTCCCGGACCTCAACCAGAAGACGGTCGACGAGGCCACCGCGATCCTGCGGCCGCTGGGGTTGTCCCTGGCGCTGCGCTTCCCGGCGGGCGGTGGTGGGCGGATCTTCACCCAGGAGCCGAACGCGGGCACGAAGGTCCAGGCGGGCACGACCATCACCGTCTTCGCCTTCGGCTGACGCCCCCCGACAACGCGACAGCGGCGCCCTCCCGGATCCGGGAGGGCGCCGCTGTCGTCGTGCGGGGTCCTACGAGCGGAGCATCTCCGCGACCAGGAAGGCCAGTTCCAGCGACTGCTGGGTGTTGAGCCGCGGGTCGCAGGCGGTCTCGTAGCGGCCGGAGAGGTCGGCGTCGGAGATCTCCTGGGCGCCGCCGAGGCACTCGGTGACGTCCTCGCCGGTCAGCTCGACGTGGATGCCGCCGGGGTGGGTGCCCAGGCGGCGGTGGACCTCGAAGAAGCCCTGGACCTCGTCGACGATGCGGTCGAAGTGGCGGGTCTTGTAGCCGGTGGAGGACTCGTGGGTGTTGCCGTGCATCGGGTCGCACTGCCAGATGACCTTGTGCCCGGAGGCCTCGACCTTCTCCACGATGGCCGGGAGGACGTCGCGGACCTTGCCGTTGCCCATCCGGGAGATCAGCGTCAGGCGGCCGTGCTCGTTGCGCGGGTCGAGCCGCTCGACGTACTCGACGGCCATCTCGGGGGTGGTCGTCGGGCCGATCTTGAGGCCGATCGGGTTGGACAGCAGCTCGGCGAAGGCGATGTGCGCGCCGTCGAGCTGGCGGGTCCGCTCGCCGATCCAGAGGAAGTGCGAGGACAGGTTGTACAGCCGCGGTTCGGGGCCGTTGGTGTCCAGGCGCAGCAGGGCGCGCTCGTAGTCGAGCAGCAGCGCCTCGTGGCTGGCGAAGAACTCCACCGTGTGCAGGGAGCTGTCCTCGACGCCGCAGGCCTGCATGAACCGCAGGCCGCGGTCGATCTCGGTGGCCAGGGCCTCGTAGCGCTCACCGGCGGGCGAGTTCTTGACGAAGTCGCGGTTCCAGTCGTGCACCTTGGTCAGGTCGGCCATGCCCGCCCCGGTGAGGGCGCGGAGCAGGTTCATCGCCGCGCCCGCGTTCGCGTAGGCGCGCAGCATCCGGCCCGGGTCCGGCACGCGGGCCTCGGGGGTGGCGATGAGCGAGTTGACGATGTCGCCGCGGTAGACCGGGAGGCCGAGCGCGTCGGTCTTGGCCGAGCGCGGCTTGGCGTACTGGCCCGCGATCCGGCCGACCTTGACCACCGGCATGCTGGCGCCGTAGGTCAGCACGACGGCCATCTGCAGCAGGGTGCGGATGTTGCCGCGGATGTGCGGCTCGGTGTTGTCGACGAAGGTCTCGGCGCAGTCGCCGCCCTGCAGCAGGAATGCCTCGCCCCTGGCGACCTCGGCCAACCGGCCCTGGAGCTTGTCGATCTCGGCGGGGACGGTGATCGGGGGAACGCTTTCGAGCAGGGTGCGCACCTTGCGCACGTGTTCGGCGTCGGGCCACTCCGGCTGCTGGGCCGCCGGGCGGGAGAGGGCGTCGTCGAGTCGGGTACGCAGCTCAGGAGGCAACGGGGGCAGCTCGGGCAGCGTTTCCACCGGCACATCCACGGTCCAGTTCACCCTCCAAGACTAAGAGGTGCGCGTAACCAGTTCGAAACCGGGACACCTGTTCCACACTGTGAGCTGCTGCACACTGCGAGCCGAGCAATCGACCGGTGGTACCGACAAATACATGCACATTGCATAGGGCAGGATGCGCCGATGACCGAACTGGACGCCCCGACCGCCGACCGGCTGCTGGCCACAGCGGTGGCCAACCTGCGACGCGACTACCCGGTGCACTGGATCCACCTGGTGCACTCCCCGGACGACCTGGTGCCGCAGCGCACCCGCCACCCCGTCTTCGCGGGGTCGTTCGACTGGCACTCCTGCGTGCACCAGACCTGGCTGACCGTCCGCCTGCTGCGCCTGTTCCCCGACTTACCCGGCGCGTCCGCCGCCCGCGCCACCCTGGACGAGCTGATCACCGCCGACGGCGTGCGCACCGAGGCCGAGTTCTTCGCCTCCCCCGAGGGCGCCTCCTGGGAGCGGCCCTACGGCTGGGCCTGGCTGCTGGTGCTCGACTCCGAGCTGCGCACCTGGTCCGACGGCGCGCACTGGGCGCGGCTGCTGCGACCGCTGGTGTCGGTGGTGCGCGACCGGTGGGCGCGGTGGCTGGCGACGGCCCGGCGCCCGGTGCGGGTGGGCACGCACACCAACACCGCGTTCGCCATCGGCCTGACCCTCGACGCCGCCCGCGCGGTCGGCGACACCGCGCTCGCCTCGGCCTGCACCACGGCCGCGCACCGCTTCCACCTGCTCGACAGCGACTACGGCGGCTTCGAGCCCGACGCCGCCGACTTCCTGTCCCCGTCCCTGGTCGAGGCCGATCTGATGCGCCGGGTGCTGCCCGGCCCGGAGTTCGCCACCTGGCTGGACGACTTCTTCCCCGACCTCACCCAGGCCCGCTGGGACGTGCTGCGCAACCCGGTGGAGGTGGACGAACCGGCCGACCCGCACGGCTCGCACCTGGCGGGCCTGGCGCTGTCGCGGGCCTGGTGCTGGGGCGGCATCGCCTCGGCGCTGCCGCCGGGGCACCGCTACACCGAGCTGGCGCGGGCGGCGGAGAAGGCGCACCGGGACGCGGGGTGGCAGTACGTCTTCGGCCACGGCTACGCCGCCGAGCACTGGCTGGGCACCTTCGCCGCCTACCTCGACGTCGGCGCGCTCACCTGATCAGCCGGGCAGCAGCCCCCGCAGCGGGCTGCCCGGCGCCCGGCGTCGCCGCAGGACCGCGAGCACGGCGGCGACCACCGGGACCAGGGCGCAGGCCCCGAGGGCGAACCACGGACCCGCGGCGGCGGCCCCCAGCACCAGCGCGCCCGTGAAGGCGGCCAGGTAGGCGACCGCGCCGCGCTCCCACGCCCACACCGCCGCCAACTCCACGAGCGAAGCGGCCACCACCGCCCCGAGCAGCGCGTACCCGGCCGGGGTGGCGGAGCCGCCGAGCAGCGCCACCCCGCCCGCGGCCTGCCCGAGGGTCAGCACCGCCATGACCGCCAGCAGCACCCGGTGCGCGGCGCTGCCGCGGAACCCGCGCCGCCCGCGGGGTTCGGCCACAGCGGGCCAGTCCGACTCGGTGACGGGCCGGGGCGCCGCGCGCAGCCTGCGCACCAGGTCGAGCCGCACGGCCCGGTCCAGCCCGAGGTAGACCCGCGTCGGCACCGGCCCCAGCCCGCTCTCGCCGCGCTCCACGGCGGCGTCGAAAGCCGCGGCGCCCGGTGTGCGCGCCACGGCCGCGCGCACCTCCTCGCCGAACGGGAAGACCAGCAGGGCGACACCGATCCGGTCGTCGACCCGACCGTCGGGCACGTGGTCGGCTTCCGCGCACAGCTCCACCACCCGCGCGGCGACGGCGGACCCGCCGAACGGCTCCCAGACCCAGCCGTACCGCCGCTCGGGTGCCGCCGACCCGGCGAGTGCCGCCGCCACCTCGGGGTCGGCCAGCAGACCGGCCAGCCGCCACGCGGCCAGGAACCGGCCCGGCCCCTCGGAGTCCAGCAGCGGCACCAGGGCGACCGCCGCGGCCGGGGCGCCGGTGGCGGCGAGGGCGTCGACGACCGGACCCGGGTCGGGGCGGTCGAGCCGGGCGGCGAGGGCGGGCACGGCCACCTCGCCCATGGTCGCCAGCGCCGCCGCGGCCGGTCCGGCGTCGAGGTGGTTGGCCAGCACCGCCGCGGCCCGCGGCAGGCCGGTGGCGGCGAGGGCGCGGTGCGCGGCGGGCACCCCGGCCTGCACGGCGGAGATGAGGAACGCCAGCACCACCTGCCCGCGCGGTCGGGGGTCGGCGGCGACCAGCCCGAACGCGCGCGCGGTCCCGGGGTCGTCGTCGAGCGCGGCGCGGGAGCGGGCGGTGATCCGGTCGGCCACGGCGGTGTCGAGGACCTTGACCTCGGCCAGGCACTCGAAGGCCAGCAGCGGGTCCACCTCGGACACCGCCGCCACCACCGGCCCGGTCTGGGCGGGGGCGAGGCCGCACCACAGCCGCACCACCTCCCGCCAGGTGTCCGGGTCGGCGCGGTGGTGGGCCAGCAGGCCGTCGGGGTCGGTGCGGGCGGACACCGCCACCAGGTACTCCTGCACGCCGACGTGCGGGAAGGCGAACCCGCCCGGCACCCGCAGCAGCAGCCCGTCGCGGTCGGCGAGCTCGTCGAGCACCGCCGCGGGCAGCCCGAGCGCGGTCACCGCGCCGAGCGCCGCGGCGTGGTCGACGGTGCGCCGTTCGGACCGGCCCCCCGCGCGCGTGATCTCCAGCGCGAGTCCGGTGAGGACGGTGCGCTTCGCCGTCGCGGCGGACGGGTCGCCCCCGTCGTCGAGCAAGGCGGTGATGGTGCGCTCGTGGCACTCCACGCGCGAGCGCGGCGGGGCGGTCTCCACGTCGCCCTTCGCCGCGTGCAGGTGGGCGATCATGCCCAGCAGCAACGGGTTCCTGGCCAGCCGCAGGGCTCCGGGCTGCTCGCGCAGCGCGGCCAGCAGCCGTTCGGCCGCGGCCGGGTCGTTCTCGGCGAGGTGGTGCCGGACGCGGCGGTCGTCCAGTTCGCCGATGTGGAGGGTCGTGTCGAACTCGGGGGCCAGGGCGCCGTCGTGGACCGCGGTGCGGCAGGTGACCACGACCCGGCAGCGCGGGTGGCGCACGGCGAACGACCGCAGCGCCAGGGAAACGCGCCCGCGCTCGGTCGAGGCGACCTCGTCGAGGCCGTCGAACAGGGCGGTCAGGCCGCCGGTGGCCAGGGCGCGGCGGACGAACCCGCCCGCCTCCGGGAACCCGTCCTCGCCGAACCGGTCGACCAGGTGCTCCTCCAGCGGGCGCGCGTCCCCGGCGACCCGGTGCAGCTCCACCAGGACCGGCACCGGCTCGCGCCGCCACCGCGGGTCGAGCGCCCAGGTCAGCAGGCACTGGCGCAGCAGCGCGGACTTGCCCGTGCCGGGTCCGCCCAGGACGACCACCCGGTCGAGGTCGCCGAGCCGCACGGGTCGCCCCGGCTCGGCCGGGTCCATGGGCTCGCGGTGCAGCGGGACGCGGATCGCGGCGGTGTCGGGGCCGGGGCCCGCCGGGCCGGGCAGGCGGGCGTGGCGCTCGGCGACCCGGTCGCGGTAGGACCGCAGCGACCGGGTCCGCACCGGGCGGGTGCCCGCCAGCGCCGCGCCGACCCGGCGGCCGAGCGCGCCGAACAGGGTGGGGAGCCACCGCCTGCCGCCCTCCCACAGCACGAGGAGGGCGACGGCGGCCAGCAGGTGCGTCCAGGCGCCGAGGCGGCCCAGGGTCTCGGGGTTCATCGTGCCCCAGTCAAGCGCGCCTGCGCCCGCGCCGCTATGCCCCTGTGGCGTACTCCAGCAGACCGCCGACCGGCAGCCCGCGGCGGAGCTGCCCGACCGCGACGACCGGGGCCAGCGCCCGCGCCCAGGCGTCGAGGCGGTCGGCGTCCAGGGTGGTCGCGGCGGCGAGGGCGGCCACCCTGGCCGGGTGGTCCGGGCCCGCCAGCACGAAGTCGACCGCGTCGAACTCGGGTTCGCCCAGGCATGCCTTGGGGTCGAGCACGACCGGGCCGCGCGGACCGGCGTCGAGCAGGTTGTCCGCGTGCAGGTCGCCGTGCAGCAGGACGGGCGCGCCCTGGGTGCCCACCAGCTCGGCGCAGCGGTCCCGCGCGGTGGCCAGGTGCGCGGTGGTGACCGGGCCGGTGGGGGTGAACCGGGGCAGGAACTCGCCGGTCCACCCGGCCAGGTCGCGGCGGGCGACCGCGGCCGGGTCGGCGACGGCGGCGTGCAGGTCGCGCAGCAGGGCGCCGAACGCGGCGGGCTCCGGCCAGGTGTTGCTGCCGCGGACGTGCTCCAGCAGCACCGCGCCCTCGTCCGGGTCGGCGGCCAGCACCGCGGGCACCCGGCCGCTGGGGGCGAACGCCCGCAGCACCTCGACCTGCTCGGCGGCGAACACCAGGTCCGGCGACACCTTCAGCACCGCGGGTTCACCGGCCCGGGTGACGCGCAGGGTCACCGCGGACGCGCCGTCGGGGAAGACGTCGCCGAGGGTGAGGTCCCAGGCCGCGGCGAGCCGGGCCAGCCGCTCGGGCAGCGCGGCCGTCCAGGACAGGACCCCCTCGCCGAAGCGCTTGCGCATCCGTTCCGCGACGTCCACCGGACCTCCCCGTCCACCCACCCGCGCTGACCGGGGCAGTCCACCACACCGCCCCGATCAGCGCGCGCCATTACAGAGCGGGTGGGCGGGCACCCGCCCACGGGTGGGCGCGCTCGTACTGGGCGGCGAGCGCGAGCAGCCGGGCCTCGCTGTCGGCCGGGCCGACGAGCTGCACGGCGGTCGGCATCCCGGCCGGGGTGAAGCCCACCGGCACGGTCGCCACCGGCAGCCCGAGCACGTTCCAGGTCGGGAAGTACGGCATCCGGGTGATGATGCCCAGGTAGGTGGTGGTCAGGCCGCGGCCGTGCAGGTGCCCCACCGGCAGCGGGGTGCGGGTCCAGGTCGGCTGGAGGATGACGTCGTACTCGGCGAGGAACGGGGCGAGCCGGGCGTGCAGGCCAGCCTCGGCGTCGCGGGCCCAGCGCAGCACCCGGTCGGGCACCAGGCGGCCGAGGGCGGCGACGCGGCGGGTGCGCGGCTCCAGCCACTCCGGGTGCGGCAGCGCGGCCACGTCCTCGGCGGCCCCGCGCAGGTAGCGGACCAGGAACTGCGGCGTCGGCCGGGCACCGAGGCCGGGGTCGGCCTCGGTGACGGTGTGGCCCAGGGCGCGCAGCCGGTCGGCGGCGGTGGAGACCGCGGCCTTCCAGTGCCGGTCCATCGGCGGCCTGCCGACCGGGCAGCGCCACGCCAACGCGATCCGCAGCGGCGCCGGGTCGGTGTCGACGGCCGAGCGGTAGGAGCCGCCCGTCATCGCTTCGAGCATCAGCGCGGAGTCGGCGACGGTCCGGCTGAGCGGGCCCGCGGTGCCCAGGCCGTGCCAGCCCTCCCGCTGCGGGGTCAGCGGGACGAGGCCGCGGGTGGTCTTGAGGCCGAACACGCCGGTGGCCGCGGCGGGCATCCGGATCGAGCCGCCGCCGTCGCTGCCGGTGGCCGCGCCGACGATGCCCGCGGCGACCGCCGCCGCCGACCCGCCGGAGGACCCGGCCGGGGTGCGGGAGGGGTCCCACGGGTTGCGGGTGGCGCCGTAGGTCAGCGTCTCGGTGAACGGCCACAGGCAGCGCTCCGGGGTGAGCGTGTGGCCGACGACGACCGCGCCCGCGGCGCGCAGCCCGGCGACGATGTCGCTGTCGACCTCCGCGGGCGGGAACTGCGGTCGCCCGCCCAGCGTGGTCACGTCCCCGGCCACGTCGGTGTCGTCCTTGACCGCCACCGGCACGCCGAGCAGCGGCGCCCGCTCCCCCGCGTCCAGCCTGCGCTGGGCCTCCCGCGCCTCGGCGCGCGCCGAGTCGGGGTAGAGCACCCGGAACGCGTTCAGCGCCGGTGCGAGCGCGGCGGCCCTGGCCAGCACCGCCTCCAGCAGGTCGGGGGCGGTGACCGAGCCCTCGCGCAACGCCCGCGCCTGGGCGTCGGCCCCGGCCCACAGCAATTCGTCCATGAGCCGAACGTAGTTCACTTCCGGTGAGGTCTAGTTCAGGACGGCGAGGGACGCGTTGAGAACCGAGGCGAACAGGATCCAGCCGAGGTAGGGGACCAGCAGCCACGCCGCGACCGGGCGCACGGCCCTGGCCCGCAGGATCGTCCAGACGACGGCGGCGTCGAGCGCCAGGATGATCGCGAACGCGGGCCAGAGCAGCTCCAGCCCGAAGAACGCGGGCGTCCAGAGCAGGTTGAGCACGAGCTGCACCGACCAGGCGAGCAGGGCGGGCTTGGCGCGGCGCAGCCAGAGCAGCCAGCCGGAGACGGCGATCATGCCGTACAGCACCGTCCACACCGGACCGAACAGTCGGTTGGGCGGGGTGAACGGCGGCTTCTCGGCGGTGGCGTACCAGCCGTCGACGCCGCCCAGGGTCGCCAGCGACCCCAGGCCCGCGACGGCGTAGCAGAGCACGAGGAACCCGAGGAGCACCAGCCAGTCGCGGCCGGTGGTGGTGCGCGGGGAACCGGAGGAGAGCGTGGTCATGCCCCCAGTGCACAGCACCGGGGGCCGACCCGCACCTCGAAACTCAGCGCGCTGAACAATTCGGTGGACCGCCACGCGGACAGCCCGCCGGGCTCAGCCGAAGAACACCTCCGCCTCGGCGTAGCGCTCCACCGGGACCGTCTTGAGCTCGGCGGTGGCCTCGGCCAGCTTGACCCGGACGATGTCGGTGCCGCGCAGCGCCACCATCACCCCGAAGTCGCGGTCGGCCACCGCGTCGACCGCGTGCAGGCCGAACCGGGTCGCCAGCACCCGGTCGTAGGCGGTGGGCACGCCGCCGCGCTGGGTGTGCCCGAGGACCACCGCGCGCGACTCCTCGCCGGTCCGCTCGGCGATCTCCTCGGCCAGCCAGGTGCCGATCCCGCCGAGCCGGACGTGCCCGAAGGCGTCCTTCTCCCCGGTCAGCAGCACCTCGTCGCCGCCCTCGGGCAGTGCGCCCTCGGCCACCACGATGATCGGGGCGTATTCGCGCTCGAACCGGCGCCGCACCCACTCGATCACCTTGTCCACGCTGAAGTGCCGCTCCGGGACCAGGATGACGTTCGCACCGCCCGCCAGCCCGGAGTGCAGCGCGATCCAGCCCGCGTGCCTGCCCATCACCTCCACCACCAGCGCCCGGTGGTGCGACTCGGCGGTGGTGCGCAGCCGGTCGATGGCCTCGGTGGCGATGTGCACGGCGGTGTCGAAGCCGAAGGTGTAGTCGGTGGCGCCGAGGTCGTTGTCGATGGTCTTGGGCACGCCGACCACGCCGATGCCGTCGTCGGTGAGCCGCTTGGCCACCCCCAGGGTGTCCTCGCCGCCGATGGCGATGAGCGCGTCCACCCCCTGCTCGGCGAGCACGGCGCGGATCCGGTCGACCCCGCCGTCGACCTGGTAGGGGTTGGTGCGCGAGGAGCCGAGGATGGTGCCACCCCTGGTCAGGATGTCCTCGACGTCGTCGAGGGTGACGGGGCGTGACCGGCCCTCCAGCGGGCCCTGCCACCCGTCGCGGAAGCCCACCACCTCCCAGCCCAGGGTCTCCACGCCCTTGCGGACCACGGCCCGGATCACCGCGTTGAGCCCGGGGCAGTCGCCACCGCCGGTGAGTACGCCGACTCGCATGGGCAACCCGTCCTTCCGCCGTCGGGGCAGTGATCGGCGTCACTACCTCTCGCCGGCCACCCTGCCAGGGACTGAATCGGTGTAGCAACCGCTGACCGGGCGCCCGGGCGGTCACTAGGCCGAACGTGTCCGTGCTCACAGCGTTATGGAACGGCCCGGACAAATACTTGCGGAAGTGCGTGGAATTATTTTTCCAAGCACGTTGGTACATGCCGGTACTCGCGGTACTCGTTCGTACCCCACAACAACCTCGCACGGCTGTTTTATCAGCCTGACCAGATCTTTGACGAGTTTCCACCACCCTCCTTGTGTGGCACGGGGATTACTCTGTAATTTCCGAAAAAGTAAGGGTTATTCCGGGGAAAGGAGACTCTGGTGCGCCAGAGAAAATTCGGGCGACGGAAGGGCGTGCTGGCGGTGCTGGCCGCCGTCGCGGTCGGCGCGTCACTCATCGTCGCCTCGGGCAGCGCAGGCGCGGGCCAGGCCGCCCCCGCCGCCGCGCCCAAGGCGTTCACCGCGCTGGGCTCCAACGGCCAGCCGCTGGCCAAGGAGGTCAGCTCGCCCACGAAGGTCCTGGGCGTGAAGACCGCGGCGGACGGCACGAAGACCACCACCGTCAAGATCGGTCCGATCAGCCTGGCACCGATGCCCGAGGACGGCGACGACCACGAGCACCCCGGCACCGCCGGTGACGTGGGCACCATGCACGGCCCGAACGACCCCGGGGGCCACCACGGGGCGATGACCCGCAGCATGGCGATCATGCTGCCGCCGTGCAACAACTGCTACATCCGGGGCATCAAGCCGGACATGAAGTTCCCGGACGGCAGCAACGCCAACTACGACTCCGACGTCATGCTGCACCACACGGTGTTCTTCGACCGCTCCCGGTCCGACGTCACCTGCCCCGGCGGCTGGCCGGGCATGGCCGGTCGGCGCATCTTCGCCTCCGGCAACGAGCGCACCGGCGGCACCCTGCCCGACGGCTACGGCGTGAAGCTCGGCTTCCTGCCGCTGACCTACATGATGATCGAGCTGATGAGCATGTCGCACCAGCAGAAGGAGGTCATCATCACGGTCGACCTGGAGACCGTCCCGGACAACACCCCGGGCATGAAGGAGGCCACCCCGGTCTGGCTGGACGCGGACAACTGCGGCCTGTCCGAGCACGCGGTCCCCGAGGGTCCGTCCACCACCACCTGGGACTGGACGTCGACGATCAAGGGCACCTTCGTCGGCGCGGGCGGCCACCAGCACGACGGTGGCGAGAGCATCACCCTGAGCAACGCCACCACCGGTCAGCAGATCTGCACCTCGACCGCGGGCTACGACAACGACCCCTCCTACCTCGGCCACATCGACACGATGAGCAAGTGCCTGGGGCAGGACCTGGGCCGCGTCGAGAAGGGCGAGACGCTGCACCTCGACAGCGTCTACCACACCCACATGGCCGACGAGCACGCCATGTCGATCATGGTCGCGTTCGTCGACGAGAAGGCCTGATCCCCCACGGGGACCCGGGCAGCGAGCACCGAACACCCCGCACCACCTGACCGTCCCTGACGGTCACCGTCCCACGGCCCGGCGGCCCGCCACACCCGCCGCCGGGCCGTCCTTTCGGCTCATCAGGGCCCTTCGGCTCAACTCTCCACGAGAAAGGGTCCGGCGATGACCCGTGCGCGCTCCACGCGGACCGCGGTCCTCCTGCTCTCCCGCAGAGTGCACTACCTCGCGGGTCTGGCCATCGCCCCCTTCCTGTTCCTCCTGGCGCTCACCGGCCTCTGCTACGCCTGCGCCCCCCAGCTCAGCAACACCCTCTACGCGAACCAGCTTTTCGTCCACGACGCCTCCCGCGAACCCGTCCCCCTGAGCACCCAGGTGCGCGCGGCGCTGGCGGCCCACCCGCAGGACTCGGTCCGGCAGGTGACCGTCTTCGAGGACCCCGAGCGCACCACGCAGGTGGTCCTGGCCGACCCGGGCATCCCGGAGCCCCGGGCGCTGGCGGTGCACGTGGACCCGTACACGGCGGTCGTCACCGGCGACTACCCCACCGTCGACGGCCGCGCCCCGGTCCAGGCGTGGCTGGGCCAGTTGCACACCAACCTGCACCTGGGCGAACCCGGCAGGCTGTACGCGGAGTTCGCCGTGAGCTGGCTGCCCGCGGTGATGCTGTTCGGCGTCCTGCTCTGGGTGCTGGGCCCCAAGAAGCGCAGGCAGCGGTTGAGGGCGACCAACCCGAAGATCCGCATCCGCGCCTGGCACGGGCTGCTGGGCGTGGTGGTCGTGGTCGGCCTGCTGGTCATCAACTTCTCCGGCCTGACCCGGGCCATGACCGCGGGCGAGCGCGTCCAGACCGCCCTGGGCACCAAACCGGGAGCGGTGGTCCACCAGGACGTCGTCCCCGGCTCCCCCGGCCCGGTGGACCTCGACACCATCGTGCGCGTCGCCCACGACTCCGGTCTCACCGGCGACCTGACCCTCACCCCGCCGCGCGCCTACGACGAACCGTTCAAGGTGGCCGAGTCCTCGCCGGGGCTCCCCATACGCAAGGGCGTCGTCCTCATCGACCAGTACCGGGGCGTGGCGGTAGGGGTCCAGCACTTCGCGGACTACCCACTCGCAGGCCAATTGCGACTGCTGGCGGTGGCCGCCCACCACGGTCTGCTGTTCGGGGTGGCCAACCAGCTTCTGCTGATCTTCCTGGCGCTGGCGATCCTGGCCGTGCTCGCCATGGGCTACCGGATGTGGCGCCAGCGCAAACCCGCCCCCGCGCCACCGAGGGCGCTGGCGAAGCTGCCCAAGCACGTCCTGGTGCCGCTGGTGCTGGTGTGCGCCCTGTTGGGGTGGCTGCTGCCGGTCTTCGGCGTCACCCTGGTCGCGTTCCTCCTGTGGGACGCCCTGCGCGAAGCGGGGCGCAAGAGCCGCACCCACAAGCCCAGGCGCAGGAGAGCGGCCCACGCGCTGCCGAAGGGGCAGCGGAGCAGCCCCTCCCTGCCCGTGGTCACCGGAACCCGCCGCCGCACCCCGACGCCGCCGCACCCGCAACGCCGGGAAACCAAGCAGGACCGCCGGGTGAGCACGCCCGCGTAGAGCTCCGACTTCTCGGCGCGGCAGCCGGAAACGCACTCCCGGAAACGCTCAGCGGGAGATCACGCCATCTTCTTGCGCCACACCTCGTCGATCACGCGCCACCGCGACAGGTTGTGCCGGGCGTCGGCCAGCGCGTCGTGCGCGTCCGCCGGGGCGGTGGGCAGCGCGGGCTTGCCCACGTCCTCCCACCGCTGCCGCAGGTCGCGGGTGAACCGCGGCAGCACCCTGGGCAGCGCGGGCATCGCGCCCCAGAGCTGCCCCAGCGCCACGTGGTCGTAGGCGGCGAACCACGCCCACAGCTCGACCTTGTCCCGCGCGTGCGGCGGGGTGAGGAACTCCAGCAGCGTCCGCCGGATCTCCTCCCGGCCCCGCCACGCCTTGTCCGCGGGCGACGGGAGCTTGTCCAGCACGTTCGCCCGCACCCACGGCCCGGCCTTGGCCGGGTCGAACTCGGTGGACACCGCGTAGTACTCGCGGCCGTCCTCGTCCACGACACCGATCGACACCAGGTCGATGGTCAGCCCGTCCTCGATGAACTCGGTGTCGTAGAAGAAACGCATCCGCCCAGCCTAGTCAGCCCGCCTCGGTCTCCGGCACGCGGTCGACGGTCCGCGCGGACCCCTGCTCGGGGATCTCCACCGCCGCGGGGCGCTCCTTGGCCTTGGCGGCGTAGACGTCCACGTACTCCTGCCCGGACAGCTCCATCAGGGCGTACATGACCTCGTCGGTGATCGAGCGCTCGACGAACCGGTCGCCCTCCAGGCCCTCGTAGCGGGAGAAGTCCAGCGGCTTGCCGACCTTGATCCGGATGGGGGTGGGCTTCCACATCTTCGACCCGATCGGGTTGGCCTTGTCGGTGCCGATCATGATGACCGGGATCACCGGCACACCCGCCTGCAACGCGATCCGGGCGATGCCGGTCTTGCCCTTGTACAGGCGCCCGTCCGGCGACCGGGTGCCCTCGGGGTAGATCCCCATGAGCTTCCCCTCGCGCAGCAGCCGCACCCCCGTGTCCAGGGCGGCCTGCGCGGCGGAGCCGCCGGAGCGGTCGATGGGGATCTGGCCCATGCCGGTGAAGAACCAGCGCTTGAACCGGCCCTTGAGCCCGCCCTCGGTGAAGTACTCCATCTTCGCCGGGAACGTCACCCGCCGGTCGACCATCAGCGGCAGGAAGAACGAGTCGGACACGGCGAGGTGGTTGCTGGCCAGCAGCGCCCCGCCCTCGGCCGGGATGTTCTCCGCCCCCTCGATCCTGGGCCGGAAGAACAGGTGCAGCAGCGGTCCCAGAAAGACGTGCTTCATCCACCAGTACAGCACCAGTTCTCCCGTTCTCCGTCAATCCCCGACTGATCGATCCCCCATCACGAGCGTACGAACGCGCCCTGACGCGCACAACGACACGTGCACCACGTAACGCCGAACACCACCGACGAGATGCCCAGGTCATCGGAGCACACGACGGCGGGATACCCGACGTGGCCGTGCGCACACCCGCCCGTGTTCGTGCGACGATGGCCACAGCCCATGCTCGCCAGGCTGATCTTAGGAGGCGGGGTGCCCGCGATCGCAGGTGCGGAGAGTTTCACCCACGATGGTTCCACGGACGTCGGCGTGCTGCTCAGCCACGGCTTCACCGGATCACCGTTCAGCATGCGCCCCTGGGCCGACCACCTGGTCGCCGAGGGGTACAGCGTGCGGCTGCCGCTGCTGCCCGGCCACGGCACCGACTGGCGCGAGATGAACCGCACCGGGTGGCCGCAGTGGTACGGGGAGCTGGAGTCCGCGCTGGCGGACCTGCGCGCGCGGTGCGACACCGTGTTCGTGTTCGGCCTGTCGATGGGCGGCGCGCTGGCCCTGCGGCTGGCCCAGGAGCACCCCGACGTCGCCGGGCTGGCCCTGGTGAACCCGTCGGTGATGACGCTGCGCAAAGAGGTGAAGTTCGTCCCGCTGCTGTCGCGGGTCGTGCGGTCCGTGGCGCCCATCAGCGACGACATCGCCAAGCCGGGCGTGAGTGAGCACGCCTA
The DNA here is from genome assembly GCF_021056305.1 of Actinokineospora sp. PR83. Classification (NCBI taxonomy): domain Bacteria; kingdom Bacillati; phylum Actinomycetota; class Actinomycetes; order Pseudonocardiales; family Pseudonocardiaceae; genus Actinokineospora; species Actinokineospora sp. PR83. The sequence goes on along the minus strand of NZ_JAJCXD010000060.1, from coordinate 19,132 downwards.
CGGGCGGACCCCATTGCGCGCGCTCGCCAGCCTCGCCAAGCTATGGGGGACGGTGCGCCGGGACCTGCCGAAGGTCACCCAACCGGTGCTGGTGCTGCACTCGGCGGTCGACCACGTGGTCGAGCCCGAGAACTCGGCCATCGTGCTCGCCGAGGTCTCCAGCACCGACGTCACCGAGGTCGTGCTGGACAACAGCCACCACGTGGCCACGCTGGACCACGACGCGCCGGTCATCTTCGCCCGGAGCGTCGAGTTCATCCGGCGGGTGCGTGCCGAGCGGGCGGGGGATCGGGTGTGAAGGGACGGCCCGGCGACGGTCCCGAGGACGTGGACGCCGCCTTCGCGGAGATCGTCGCCGACCTGCGGCGCGAGGGCGTGGGCCTGTCCCTGCCCTCCGAGGCCGAGGTCAAGCGCGACCGGTCCGAGGGGGGCGACGAACCCGCCGCCGCCCCACCGCCACCACCGCCGTCACCGCCGGTGGCCTCGACGTGGCGCAACCACGAGACGGACATCGACTGGGCGAACGACAACGCCGACGAGCACTACGAACCCCCGGAACCACCGCCGCTGCCCCGACCGCACGGGCTGACCATCGCGGCGTTCGTGGCGATCGCGGCCGGGGTGGCGCTGCTGGTGCTGGCCGCGACCGTGCTGCCGACGGCGTGGACGCCGGTGGGGCTGATGTGCGTGGCGCTGGGCGTGGGGACGCTGCTGATGCGGGCGCGGAAGACGCCCCGGGACGACGGGGACAGCGGCGCGCAGGTCTGAGGGGGCTGCTGCCCGTTCGTGGCAGGGCGGGCATCGGGCTGCTGGGCTTGAGCGGGGCTGTGGCTCGCAGCGGGCGATGAGAGGCTGAGCTGGACAGCTCCGGCACACCAGTCGTGGTCGGCGGCAAGGGCTCGGACTGCGTGCCGGGACCGCGCTTGCGGCATTGGTCAAAGCAAAGGCTCGGCCTGGGTGGCCATGGCAGACCGGTTGCTCGCGGCAACGGTCAAGAACAAGAGCCCGACCTGGATGGCCATGGCACACCAGCCGCTCGCGGCAACGGTCAAGAACAAGAGCCCGACCTGGATGGCCATGGCACACCAGCCGCTCGCGGCAACGGTCAAGAACAAGAGCCCGACCTGGATGGCCGTGATCATTTAACTCTTCGATCCCGGCGTCAAGGGCGCTTCGCGTCGGCTTCGCCGATGGCCTACGGCCACCCTTGACACCGGGATCGAAGAGCTAACGACGGCCAGGACAAGTTCGGGCCCCTCCCCTAGACGAGTAATGCGTAACTCGGTCAGTGGTCATAGGCGGTCAGAGACCGGGTGATGGGCTGGCTGGTGGCGCGGTTGTGCCAGATGGCGGCGGTGAGGGCCAGGAGGCTTTGGGCGATGCGGACTCCGACGCCCTCGATGGTGCGTCCGCCGTGCTGTTCCAGGTTCAACTGGCCTTTGAGCGTGTCATTGACCGACTCGATGAGCTGGCGGACGGACTTGAGCAGCGGCTCGCCGGGATGCGGGGTCCGGTTGCGGTAGGAAGGTCGGATCAGCCGGACGCCGCGCTCGGCGAGGTAGTGGTCGAGTTCGCGGGAGACATAGCCCTTGTCGGCGATGATCAGCAGTCCGGGGCGTTCGGTGAGCAGGTGGGGTTCGTGGTCGCAGATCGCCATGAGCACCTGCCGCTCGTCGATCTTCGGATCGGCCAACGCCCAGGTGAGCGGCAACCCGGCGGGGGTGCAGACCAGGTGCAGCCGCAGTCCCCAGAACCAGCGGGAGTGGGATCGACAGAAGCCGTATTTCGCCCAACCGGCCAACTCCGAGCGCTTTACGGTGGGCAGGGAGCGGCCGCATTCGACCGGGGTGGAGTCGACGATCCAGGTGCTGTCGGTCCATAGGTCGGTGTCCGCCGCCAACATGCGCATGACCTCCTTGACCAGCGGTAATGCGGCGCGCAGGCGGCGGTTGTAGCCCGACTGGCCCGGCAGGTGGCGGAACGCGCCGGGCATCCGGACGGGCAGGAACCGCAGCCACCGGGCCTCGGAGGTGAACCCCAGCAGCGCCTGACCCACGGCCAGGGTCACCAACTCCGCGTCGGTCAGCTTCGGCGGTCTGCCCATCCGCCACCTACCGGCGAGGTGATCGTCGATCTTGACGTAGAGTGCGGTGAGAAGGGTGTTCAGGTCGGTCGTCACAAACTGATCTTGAACACCCTTCGTCCGTCTCCGGACACCACCCCCACTTACGCATTACTCGTCTAGGCCATGGGGGCTTCGCTCGTGGGGGGCAGGTGGCTCGTGGCGTGGTGGCGGTGCCTCGGGTTCAGTGCGGCCATGGGCGCCGGACGTACGGGGGCTGCGCTTTCAGGTGGGCCTGGCGTTCCTCGCTCTCCGGCCCCCACCGCACCCACACCCCACCGCACCCACACCCCACCGCACCCACACCCCACCGCACCCACACCCCACCGCACCCACACCCCACCGCACCCACACCCCACCGCACCCAGGGGGCCGTGCCCAGGTCCATTCTACCGGCGGAGGGCGTCGGGCAAGGAGATGTGGATCTTGCCTGTGGACAACCGGACGGGCTGTGGATGGCTCAGGGGTTCACGAATGGGTGGCGGCGAGGGTCGCCGCGCCGATCAGGCCCGCGTCGTCGGCGTGGTGGGCGGTGCGGAGGCGCAGCGGGGGGCGGTGGCCGGCTCCGGTGATCAGGTGGTGGTAGCGGTCCCTCGCCTCGTCCAGGAAGAGGGGGGCCGATTCGGAGAGGCCGCCGCCCAGGACGACCAGTTCCGGGTCGTAGACGTCGGCGACCAGGGAGAGGCCGGTGGCCAGCCAGCCTGCCAGGGCGGACATGGCGGCGGTGGCGACCGGGTCGCCCTCGCGGGCGGCGGCGGCGACCGCGCGGCCGGTGATGGCGCCGGGGTCGCGGGCGGCTTCCCGCGACAGGATGGGCGAGTGGGTGCCCGCCCTGGCCAGCAGGTCCGTCGCGGTGGCGGCGAGGGCGGTCCCGCTGCAGTAGCGCTCCCAGCAGCCCGACTTGCCGCACTCGCAGGGGCGACCGCCGGGGACCAGGCACAGGTGGCCCAGTTCGGGGGCCACGCCGTGGGCACCGCGGTACAGCTCGCCGTCCACCAGCAGGGCCGCGCCGATGCCGGTGCCGAGGGCCAGCAGGAGGCCGACCCCGACGCCGCGCAGGGCGCCGAAGCGGTGCTCGGCCAGGCCCGCCGCGTTGGCGTCGTGTTCGAGGACGACCGGCAGGCCCAGGCGGGCGGAGATGCGGTCGGCGACGGGGGCCGAGCGCCAGGCCAGGTGGGGTGCGAACAGGACCGTGCGGCGGTCGTTGGCGATGAAACCCGCGACCGCGAGGCCGACGGCGCTCACCCGGTGCCTGCCCAGCAGTTCCGACACGACAGCGCAGATGGCGTCCTCCAGCGCCGCCTCACCGGGTGGGGTGGTGCCGCGGGCGGTGTCCAGGACGGTTCCGTGCTCGTCGACCACCCCGGCGCGGACGCTGGTGCCGCCGACGTCGACGCCGATGGTCCTCACCTGGGGGCGGGTGCCTTCCGGCGGACCGGGATGTGCTGGACCCTGGTCGAGGTCGGGCGCGGTGGCGGGTCCGGGCGGAAGCCGGGCATGTGCGGGGCGCCGGGTTCCCACCGGTCGGCGAGGACCGCCCGCAGCAGGGCGACCACGTCGGCCAGGCGGTCCAGGGTGGCGGCGGCCAGGGCGTTCGGTTCGCCGCGGATCAGGGCCAGGAAGGCGCAGACCGGGCACGACGTGCACGACCCGGCGGGCGGCTCGTGCTCGTCGTGGGTGCTGGTGGACACCCGGTCGAGCCACGGGCCCGCGCGGTCGGCGACGGCGGCGAGCAGCAGGGTGACCTCGTCGGCCAGTCGGCTGCCGGGGTCCTGGGCGGTGGTCACGGGTGCTCCTCCCCCGCCTCGGTGGTCTGGGCGAACCGCAGGACCAGGCCGGTGGCACCCGCCTCGGCGTCGACGACCGAGCGGCGGCGCAGCAGCGGCGGGAGGGCGACGAGCCTGCGGGTGCCGTCCACGGTGACGGCGAGGTCGTCGCCGACCCGGGCCAGGTCGAGGTCGGCGTGGTCGGTGAGCGGGAGGGCGATCGTCAGCAGCAGGTCGTCGCCGTCCGCGGTGACGTCGAGCAGCGGGGTGCCCGGCGGGGCGCCGATGGCGAGCGGGTCGGCCTCCCCGTAGAGGTCGTCGGCCACGGCCAGGAGGGCGGCAGGGCCGACGGGTTCGGCCGCGCGGTGTTCGACCCGGTGCACGGTCAGGGTGCAGGAGGCCTCCAGTTCGGCGAGCACCCCGTCCTGCTCGCCGCGGCGCACCCGCAGCCAGGACGCCGCCGGGCCGCGCCAGCGGCTGGCCCTGGGCACCAGGCGGTTGGCGACCAGGGCGTCGACGTGCACGCCGCGCAGGGCGAGGGCGCCGAGGGTGCGCCGGGTCTCGGCCACGACGAGGCGCTCCGGGGTCAGCACCAGGCGCACGGACGTCGTCGTCGGGTCGGTCAGCAGGGCGCGCAGGCCGGACAGGTGCCGGGCCAGGGCGCGGATGGAGTCGGTGGCCGCACGGGCCTCGCCGCCGAGCAGGCCGCCTGCGAGCACGCCCCTGGCGCCGCCGAAGGCGCGGTCGAGGTACCCGGCGACCGCCTCGGGCAGCGACAGCAGGCGCAGCGTCTCGGCGGTGGGGCCGCAGTCGACGACCACGACCTCCCACGGGCCCGCCTGGGCGAGGCGGGCGACCTCGGTGAGGGCGAGCAGTTCGTCGACCCCCGGCAGGACCGTCAGCTCCTCGGCGTCGAGGGCGTCGAGGCCGGTGCGGGCCAGCAGGGTGCGCAGGGCGATGCGCAGCTCGGGCCAGGAGCGGTCGGCGAGCACCCTGGCGTCGACGTGCGCGGCGAACAGCGCCGCGTCCACTTCGGAGGGTTCCGGGCCCAGCGGGGTGGCGTAGGCGTCCGCCAGCGAGTGCGCCGGGTCGGTGGACACGACCAGCGTCTTGGTGCCGCGGGCGGCGAGCCGGGCCGCGGTGGCGGCGGCGAGGGTCGTCTTGCCGACGCCGCCCTTGCCGGTGAACAGGAGGATCCGCACTGGCCGCCGCTCAGCCCCGCTCGACGCGGCGCTTGAGCTCCTTGAGCGCGGTGTCCATGATCATCTTCTCCGCCTTGCGCCGGAACAGGCCGATCATCGGCACCGCGAGCTGCACCGACAGGGTGTAGACCACCTCAGTGGACCCGCCGTGCGGGCGGAGCACGTAGCTGCCCTTCTGCGCGCGCTGCATCTGCCCCTCGACCAGCGACCAGCTCACGCTCAGGCCGTCGTCGGCCCAGTCGTAGCCGAGGGTGTACTCGTCCTTGAACGGGCCCGCGTCGAGGGTGAACGCCACCTCCGCGCCGCGGCCCCGCGCGTCGGTGGACCGGACCTCGGCGCTCTTGACCGCGTTGGCCCACTGCGGGTACGCCGCGAAGTCCGCGATCACCGCCATGATCGCCTCCGCGGGCGCGTCGACGGTGATGGACTGGGTGGACTCATCGGCCATGCTGGGAGGCTACCCGGTCAGCGCGACCCCGGCCGGAGGCTGTCCACAACACTCACCAGCGCAACACGTACGGGCGACCGGTCCGCTGGAAGTGGCCCACGTTCACACATTCCGTGCGCCCGAACCGCAGCCGCGGCGCCAGCGGCTGGTGCACGTGCCCGAACAGCGCCAGCCGCGGCCGCTGCTCGCGGATCAGTCCCACCAGCGCCGCCGACCCCAGTTCCGCGCGCCGGGCCACCACGTCGTAGGTCAGCTCGGGCAGGTCCGGCGGCACGTGCGTGCACAGCACGTCGACCTCGTCGAGCTTCGCCACCGACGTGCCGAAGTCCTCCTGGCTGCGCAGGTACGCCCGGAACGCCCCGCCGCGGCGGGGCTCGACGCCCTCGGGCAGCACGGTCCCGCCGACGAAGCCGAACCGCAGCCCGCCCAGCTCGGCCACCTCGCCGTCGAGCATCCGCAGGCCGTCGCGGGCGAACTCCGGCCACAGGTCCGGGGTGTCGACGTTGCCGGGGGTGGCGTAGGTGGGCACGGTCATCGCCGCGAACAGCTCCGCGTACTGCTCGCGGATCGCCTCGTCGACGCGGGACCCCGGGTCGACCAGCCCCGCCCACAGCTCCCTGGCGTAGGTGGTGGCGGCGAGGTGCGAGCGCTCGCGGCGCAGGTCGGCGTAGACGCCGACCTTCTCCGCGCCGAAGATGCGGCCCATGATCCCGCCGCCGTGGTCGTGGTAGTCGACGAAGTCGATCAGGTCACCGAGCACGACCAGCGCGTCGGCGCCGTCGCAGGCGCGGGCCAGCGCCTCGGCGTTGCCGTGCACGTCGGACACCACATGAACACGCACGGGCCAACCCTACGCGGGGACCGGGGCGGTCCCCGGCGCACGACCGTCCTCCAGGGCGGCCTTGAGGCCGAGCGCGACCGACTTGGCGGTCACCTGGCGGGCGTGCCGCTCCTTCTGCGCGACGCGGGGGGCGACGGGCTCGGGCGGGTCGGCGCGCAGGAAGTAGTGCACGACGGTGCCGTCGAGGACCTGCTCCAGCCAGACCTCCATGGTGCCGGTCAGCGCCCCGCGCACGGTCCAGCGCAACCCCTCGGCACCGCGGTCGGCGTAGACCTGAAGCACCAGGTCGGGCCAGAACCGGCGCCACGCGGCCGGGTCGGCGAAGGCGGCGGCCACGGTCCGCGGCGGCGCCACGATGAAGGTCTCGTCCAGGACGTCGACTTGGGGCACCGGGCCAGCTTCGCACGGGGCCGGGTGTGCCCCCACCCGGGGCGGGTCTAGGTTTGGGTGCGCAGTTTCCCAGGCCAGGGCTCAGGGGAGGTCCGCGTGCGGGAGTCGGGTGTTCCCGCGACCGAGGTGGTCGCCGAGCAGGAGAGCCTCGCCGACATGGTGTGGGCCAACGCCGAGCGCTTCGCCGACGTGATCGGGTTCCGGCGCCGCGTCGACGGCTCCTGGCTCGACGTCACCACCAGGGACTTCGCCGCGCAGGTGCTCGCGCTGGCCAAGGGCCTCGTCGCCGCCGGGCTGGCCCCCGGCGACCGGGTCGCGCTGCTGTCGCGGGTGCGCTACGAGTGGACGCTGGTCGACCTGGCGGTGTGGGCGGCGGGCTGCGTCGCCGTGGCGGTGCCGGAGACCTCCTCGGCCGAGCAGGTGGCCTGGCTGCTGCGCGACAGCGGCGCCAGGGCGGTGGTGGTCGAGGACGACGAGCACCGGCGGGTGGTGGAGGGCGTCGTCGACCGGCTCCCCGAGCTGACCCGGGTGTGGCGGGTGGACCCCGGCCCGGACGAGGTGCCCGCGGAGTCCGCGCCCGCGCTGGACGAGCTGGTAGCACTCGGTGCCGGGGTGCCGGACGCGGAGGTGCACCGGCGCAGGCTCGCGGTGGGCTCGGCGGACCTGGCGGCCGTGGCCTACACGGCGGGCACCACCGGTCGCCCCAAGGGCGTGGAGCTGACCCACCGGGCGCTGCTGACGCAGGTGCGCGCCCTGGTCGGCGCCTTTCCCTCGCTGCTGCGCCCGGGGAACTCGATGCTCCAGTCGCTGTCGCAGGCCGCGGTGCCCGCCCGGGTGGTGACGCTGGCCTGCGTCTACACCAGGACCACGCTCGGGCACCTGCCCGACAGCGGGGACCACGCCTCGGACCTGGCCACCTTCCGGCCGACGTTCGTCGCGGCCACGCCCAGGGTGTTCGAGCGGGTGCGCGCCACGGCCCGGCGGCGGGCGGCGGCGCACGACCGGGCGGGCCTGTTCGACCTGGCCGAGGGCGTCGCCGTGCGGTACTCGGTGGCGCTGTCCACGGGCGGGGCGTCCACGGCGCTGCGGGCGCGGCGGCTGCTGGCGGCCCGGGTGCTGGGCCGGGAGCTGCACGCGGAGCTGGGCGGGCGGTGCGTGGCGGCGCTGTGCCACGGCGGCGCGCTGGACGCCCGGCTGGCCCACTTCTTCCGCGGCGCGGGCATCCCGGTGCACTCCGGCTACGGGCTGACCGAGTCGGCGGGCCTGGTGTGCGTGAACACCGAGTCCCGGTTCCGCGCGGGCACGGTGGGCAGGCCGCTGCCCGGGGTCGACGTCCGGATCGACGAGCCGGTGGACGGGGTGGGCGAGGTGCTGCTGCGCGGCGACGCCCTGTTCCGCGGCTACTGGCGCGACGAGGCCGCCACCGCGGAGGCGCTGGTCGACGGCTGGCTGCACACCGGTGACCTGGGCTCGCTCGACGCGGACGGCTACCTGCGGATCAGCGGCAGGCGCCGGGACGCGATCACCACCGCCGACGGCCGCGCGCTGGTCCCGAGCGCCCTGGAGGACCGGGTGCGGCGCGACTCGCTGGTCTCGCACTGCGTGGTGCTCGGCGACCGGCCGCCGCACGTGGTCGCGCTGATCACCGTCGCCGAGGCCGGGCTGGCCGACTGGGCCGCGCGCGCGGGCAGGGCCGAGGTCGACGTGGCGACCGACCCGGACCTGCGGGCGGCGCTGCGGCGCACCGTGGAGGCGGCCAACCGGACCGTGTCCCGGGCGGCGTCCATCACCGCGTTCGCCGTGCTGGCCGGGGACTTCACCGAGGCGGCGGGCGAGCTGACCCCGACGGGCACCCCGCGCCGGGACGTGATCGCCAAGACCCGCGCCGACGACCTGGCAGCGCTGCACCGGCACTGACGCCGTGGGGCCCGTCCATCTGTGCAGTGCGTGTGACCGGGCGTGCAGCGCCCCTGGTCGCCACCCCGGCGCGGGCGCGATGGTGTGCCCGGGCCCGGAGGGGGCCGGAGCGGAGGCGGGGATGGACGAGCGCGAGCTGGCCGAGCTGATCAGCCGGGAGCTGGGCAAGGACGACAAGAAGCCCCGGGACAGGGACAGGGGCCGCGACGGCAAGCCCGGTGGTTCCCGCCCGACCGGGGGCTTCGAGGTCGACGCGGTCGCGCTCGACAAGTACGCCCGCGACACCGCCGCCCTGGCCGGGCAGCTGCGCAAGGCGGCCCGCGCGGAGGTGGGCTCCATCCGGGGCATCGCCGACGACAGCTTCGGCCGGATCGGCCGGGACTCCGGGTTCACCACCGCGCTCACCGGCTTCGCCGCCGCGCTGCGCGCCCAGGTCGACGGCGTGGCCGACAACGCGGCGAAACTGGGCCGGGCGACCGGCAGGACCGCGGACGCCTACCAGCACGAGGACGACGGGATCGCGGCCGACTTCACCAGGCTGCTGGGTTAGGGGGACACGATGGACACCACCAGGATCGCCCGGCAGTTCGCCGAGCAGATGGTCGAGCACCGCAACCGGCTCGCGGGCAAGGCCGAGGACGCCCAGCGCGCCCACGCCGCCCTGGAAGCCACGCACAAGCTGCTGGCCGAACACCACGGCGGCCACAGGTCCGCCGCCGAGGCCGCGTCCGCGCAGTGGTCGGGCAAGACCGCCGACGGCTTCGACAAGCGCGCCCACCGGGTCACCCGGTCCCTCGGCGCCACCGGCTCCGCCGCCGCGGAGGGCGCCACGATCGTCGCCTCGACCGCGCAGGCCCTCGACGGCGGGCACGGCGCGGTGGTGCGGCTGCTCGACGAGTACACGACCAAGGCGGCGCGCACCCTCGACGCCGGGCTCGCGGTCACCGGGGCCGGGCAGCGCGCGGCGATCATCAAGGCCGTCGGCGAGGTCGCCGACCTGGTCCGCGCCTACACCGGCGAGTCGGCCAAGCAGCTCGCCGCCGTGAAGGCGCAGATGACCGACGCGGCCAGGAAGCTCAAGGCCCTGGAGAAGTCCGTCGAGCACGACGGCTACGCGGACCCGAAGGCCAGGCACAAGACCGCTCCCGCCGCGACCGGGAAGTCCGCGGCGGGCAAGAAGCCGGACCGCGACGACAGCAAGCCCGACCGCGGCTCCACCAAGGCCAACGGGAAGGGACACGAGATCACCACCATCGCCCGGTCGCAACTGGGCTACCGCGAGGGCGCGGGCAACGCGAACAAGTACGGCCCCAGCGCCGCTTGGTGCTCCTCCTTCGCCACCTGGGCTTGGCGCAAGGCCGGGGTGAACATCCCGCTGCTGCCCTTCACCGGCGATGTCTACAGGTGGGGCCAGCAGCACGGCACCGCCTACGGCAAGGGCTCGCTGGACCAGGCCCGGCCGGGCGACGTGCTGCTGTTCGGCACCGGCCCGCAGAGCCCGTCGACCAGCACCCACATCGGCATCGTGGAGAAGGTCGAGGGCAACACCGTCACGATGATCGAGGGCAACTCCGGCGACCAGGTCGCCCGCCGCACCCACACCCTGTCCTCGTCCACCTTCTACGGCGGGGTGCACCCGAAGTGACCACCACCGGTTCCGCGCACACGCGCGACGTCGAGGTCACGGTCTTCCCCGGCGGCGCGCTGGCCGGGCTGCGGATCGACGCCCCCGCCCTGCGCCGGGGCGGCCCCGCCCTCGCCGAAACCCTCCTCGGGCTCGTCCGCCGCGCCACCGCCGAGGCCGACCAGCGGGCCCGGCACGCGTTCGCCCTGGACACCGCCGCCGCGAACGCCCTCGGCCTCACCGGCGACACCGACCTGACCGAGGCCGTCGAGGCCACCACCCCCGACTCGTGGAGGCTGCGGTGAACGACCTGTCGACCGACGACCTGCTCGCCCTGGCCGAAGACCTCGACGCCCGCACCCGCGACCTCCCGGCCCGCCTCGCCGCCGTCACCGGTCGGGCCGGTGGCAGGCACGGCATCGAGGTGACGGTGACCATGTCGGGCATGCTCATCGCCCTGGACCTCGGCGAAGCCTGCCGCCACCTGACGGCACCCGAACTGACGCACGAACTGGAAACCCTGATACACCAGGCAACCGACACCGCCCTGGCGGCGGGCGTGGACCTCGTCTCCCCCGTCGCGGGCCCGGAACTGACCGCGGAACTCCAGCGGCTGACCGCGCCACCCGACCGGGCACCGTCCACAGAGAACAACACCCAAGAGAACATCGTGGACAGTCGAGAAACGGGGCCGGAGGAAGACTTCTCCGCACAAACCTTCGCCCTGCGCGACTAGCCCTGCCCTCAAGTCACGCACCCGGAACAACCCCTAACGCGAGGCAGTCAACAGCTCGACAACGCCCGTGGTGTCCTCGTCCCCGTGCCCGCCTGCCAACCGCGCGCGCATCAGGTCGAAGTACGGCAGCAGCAGGTCCGGGCGCACCCCCTGCTCGGCGGCGGTGTCCAGCAGGGCGGCGTTCCCGGCCACCTGCATCGCCAACGAGGACACCACACCACGGCGGTAGTCGCCGGACTCCAGTTGGTCGGCGGCCTTGTGCGCCGTGCCCGCCATCGCGGTGAGCCAGTCGACCAGCAGCGGCGCCAGTTCGGTCGGCCGCACACCGCTGCCGCGGATCAGCGCGAACGCGTGCAGGATGCCCGCGACCATCCCGTTCATGGCGCTGAGCAGTGCCACGTCGTGCAGTGCCGCCGCACCCGGGTCGACGCCCACGAACCGCGCGCCCAACGGCACCTCCAGCACGCCGCGGTGCGCCTCGAACACCTCCGCGGAACCGCTGTAGAACACGTGCCCGTCCCCGGAGCCGACCATGGGCGGAACGGCCATCACCCCGGCGTCGAGGAACCGGGCGCCGCGCAGGTTCGCGGCGTCGGCCTGGGCGCGGGCCCGCGCGGGGGTGGAGGTGGTCAGGTTCACCAGGTCCCGGCCCGCGAGGTCGACCCCGGCGAGGACCCCGGTCACCGAGGCGTCGTCGAGCAGGCAGACGACCACGAGCCGGTGGGCCGCCACCGCCTCGGCCGCGGTGCGCGCGGTGGTGGTGCCCGGTGGGGCGGGGCGCGGGGTGCGGTTCCACGCGGTCACCGGGTGGCCCGCGGCCACCCAGGCGCGGGCGAGCGCGGTACCCATCGCACCGAGGCCGAGCAGTGCCAAGCCGGTGGGGTCGGCGCTCGGCGCCGTGGGGTTGTCGGTCATGGTCACTGGACTCGGGGTGGGGGCAGCGGATCATCAAGTACGCACTCGGAAGTGCGTGCGCACCCCGGGGGAAGCGACCAGGTGAGGGGGACCGGTGGCGGTCACGGGCAGGGCGGGCAGCAGGCCGGGGGCCCACGTCTGCGGCATCGACGCGGCGATCGGCCTGATCGGCGGCAAGTGGAAGGTGTTGATCCTCTGGGAGCTGCACGACCGCACGGCCCGCTTCGGCGAACTGCGGCGCGGCATCCCCGGGGTCACCGAGAAGGTGCTCACCGCCCAGCTGCGCGAGCTGGAGGTCGACGGCATCGTCCACCGCCGGGTCCACGACGAGGTCCCGCCGCGGGTGGAGTACTCCCTGACGCCCAGGGGCCGGTCGCTCAACGAGGCGCTGGGGCCGCTGGGCGCCTGGGGGAGGCGGAACCTGCTCGGCGGCGCCGGCGACTGAGCGCCCGGCCGGGGCTCAGGCGCCGAAGCGGTAGGTCGTCTCGCCGTCCAGCAGGCGGGTGAGGCGGCGGGTCCTGGTGTCCCAGCTCCACTCCTTCTCCATCCACGCCCGCCCCGCCGCGCCCATGGCGGCGGCGCGCTCCGGGTCGGCGAGCAGTTCGGCCACCCGCTCGGCGAGCCTCTCGACCGCGCGGCCGTCGACGACGTGGCCGGTCTCGCCCTCCAGGACCGCTTCGGGGGCACCGCCGGAGTCGCCCGCGACGACGGGGAGGCTGGTGGCGGCGGCCTCCAGGAACACGATGCCCAGCGCCTCCACGTCCAGGCCGCGGCCGTGGGTGCGGCAGGGCATCGCGAACACGTCGCCCGCGGTGTAGTGCGCGGGCAGCTCCGCCCAGGACACCGACCCGGTGAACACGACGTGCCCGGACACGCCCACCTGCTCGGCCAGCGCCGCCAGCCGGGCGCGGTACGGGCCGCCGCCGACCAGCAGCAGCACCGCGTCGGGCACCCGGCGGCGGATGGCGGGCAGGGCCCGGATCAGCGAGTCCTGGCCCTTGCGCGGCATCAGCCGGGACACGCACACCACGGTGGGCCGGTCGCCGAGGCCGTGCCGGGCGCGGATCTCGGCGCGGGCGGCGGGGTCGGGGCGGTACAGGTCGGTGTCGACCCCGGAGGGCAGCAGCTCCAGGGCTGCGGCGCGGCCGAACGCGGCGGCGAACCGGTCGCGGGTGTAGCGGCTGACGTAGGTGACCACGTCGGTGGTGGACCCGATGCGGCGCAGCGCCTGCCGGGCCGCGGGCAGCATCGACCAGCCCACCTCGTGGCCGTGGGTGCTGGCCACCACCCGGCGCGCCCCGGCCGCGCGCAGCGCCGGGGCGAGCAGCGCCAGCGGGGCGGCGGCGCCGAACCACACCGTGTCGCAGCCCTCCGCGCGCAGCACCTGCCGGGCCCGGCGGGCGACGGCGGGGGTGGGCAGCATCAGACCGCCGGGGTGGCGGACCACGGTGAACGGCTGGGCGGCGTCGAACTCCTCGTGCCCGCGCCACGCCGGGGCGTAGACCACCAGTTCGCGGCCGGGCAGCCGGGAGGCGAACGAGTGGAGGTAGGTCTGGATGCCGCCCGGCCTGGGCGGGAAGTCATTGGTCACCAGCAGGGTCCTGCGCACCGACCCAATCTAGGGGTTCAGCGCAGCGCGTCGCGCAGGTAGTCCTGCCAGGCGCGCAGCAGCCCGCCCCGGTCCAGTCCGATCGCCCCGCGCAGCAGCTCGTCGGTCTCCCCCGCCGACACCGGGCCCGCGCCCGCGAGGCTGCGGTAGAGCTGCACCAGCTCGCGCTCGCCGAACCGGTCGGCGACGAACCGGGCGATCGACCAGGACCGCTGGTAGGCCAGGTCCAGGTCCCGCTCGCGGAAGTCGCGGTCCTGCGGCAGCGCCCGCGGCAGCCCACCCGCGCGCACCGAGCGGGCCAGGTCGGGGGCGCCCTGGGCGAGGCCGAGGCCGCTCTCCCGGTAGCCGACGTAGTCCGCGAAGCCCTCCAGCAGCCACATCGGCGACCCGTCGACGGTGTCCACCCGGGCCGCGACGTGGGTGATCTCGTGCCGCAGCACCACCCGCAGCGAGGCGATCGACAGCGCCCGCGACCCGGTGGGGCTCAGCACGACCCGCTGCCCGGTGGCGGTGCGGCGCGCGGTGTCGACCCGGTCGGCGACGGCCACCGCCACCACCGACTCCACCGGGAAGTCCGGGCCGACCAGTGCGCGCATCTCCGCGGGGCTGTCCGGCAGCAGCAGCGCCACCCGGCGCGGCCACCGGTCGCCCCAGACCCGGCCGACCGCCTCGACCGCCGGGTCCAGTTCGCGGACGAGCCGGTCGACCATCGCCTGGTTGCCGGGGTGGGCCAGGACCAGCCCGTTGGCCGCCGGGGCGACCACGACCGGGCCGAAGTCCCACGGGCCGCGCCAGGTGCGCCTGCCCAGCTCGCCCAGCGCGGTGTCCGAGCGCAGGAACCACTGCTCGCCGCGGCGGACGAACAGGTAGCCAAGGGACCGGTCGGTCGGGGTCGGGTCGATGCCGCGCAGCGCGTAGTGCAGTTCCACGGCGGGCGCCCACTGCTCGGTCGCGGTGGGGTCGGCGGCGGGCGCGGTCAGGCTGCCCAGGTCCAGGGAGTCCTCGGCGCGCACCGTGTACGACCAGGCGTCCAGCGGCACGGCGGCCAGGTTGGTGAAGTACTCCTGCTGCGCGGCCAGGAACGCCGGTTCGGCGGCCGGGTCGAGGGTGGCGGTGAAGGCGGCCTGGTCGCGGCGCAGCAGCGCGTCGGCCCGCCTGCCCAGCAGCTCGGCGACGGCGTCGGCGCGGCGGGCGTCGGCGGCGCCCGCGGCGGGCTGCACGGCCCCCATGGGCCTGCCCTGGCCCGCCTGCCCGTGCTGGTCGGCGGGGTGCTCGGGCAGTGCGACGACGGTGACGCCGAACAGGGCGGTCGCGGCCACCGCCGCGGCCAGCCAGCCCCGCACCCGCTCCCTGCGCACGTGGCGATCGTAGGGGAGAACGGGGAGAACGCAGCCGGGACCGGAGCCAACAGGCCCCGGTCCCGGTCGGTGCTCACCCGGCTGAGCGCAGCAGCCGGGGGTCGATCAGCGGTGTTGTCACCCCACGATGCGCTTGGCACCCAGGTAGTCGCGGCCGCCGCCTTCGATGGAGTCGGTCTTCACCGGCACCCCGGAGGTGGAGGCGTGCACGATCTTGCCGCCGCCGATGTACATCGCGACGTGGTGGATCGAGCCGACGCTGCCGCCGTAGAACAGCAGGTCACCGGGCTGCAGCTCGCTGCGCGAGACCGACCTGCCGTAGCCGTACTGCGCGCGGCTGGAGTGCGGCAGGCTGATGCCCGCCGCCCGGTAGGCGTAGAGCACCAGACCGGAGCAGTCGAAGCTGCCCGGGCCCTCGGCACCCCACACGTACGGCTTGCCGCGCTGCGCGAGCGCGACATCCATGGCCCTGCCCGCGGCACCGGAGCCGGAGGGCGCCAGGTACACGCCGTCGTCGACCGGGCCGACCAGGTCGGACTTGTCCTTGGCCGAGAGCCTGGTGCGGGCCTGCTCCAGGGTGGTGAGCTGGGCCCTGAGGTCCTGCTGGGTCTTGCTGATGTCCGCGGTGAGCTTCTCCGCGGCGGCCTTGGCCTCCGCGGCGCGGCGCTGGCCGTCCTCGGCGAGCTTGCGCGCGTCCGTGGCGGTGGCGACGGCCCTGGTGTACTTGTCCAGGGCGTCCTGGTTGTCGCTGGCCAGCACGTTGAGCGCAGAAGCGCGCTCCAGGAAGTCGTCGGCCGAGGAGCCGGTGAGCAGCGCGGAGATCTTGTTGAACCGGGCGCCCTGGAAGGAGGCGCTGGCCAGCGCGTCGACCTGGCCGCGGAACTGCTCTTCGAGCGCCTTGGCCTGCTTCTCCGTCTCCGCGGCCATGGCCACGTCGGCGTTGGCCTTGTCGAAGTCGGCGTTGCGGGCCTGCAGGTCGACCTGGGCCTTGAGCAGGTCCTCGTTCACCTGCTCCGCGCGCTTGGCGACGTCGTTGTACTGCTGCAGCGCCTCCGAGGCCGTGGTCGGCGGGGCGGGGGGCTGCGCGGGTTGGGCCAGAGCGGGGGTCGGGGAGAAGGTCACGACGGCTACGACCGCCGCGACGCTCATGGCGCCACGCACTGCACGTTTGAGTCGATGCGACGACACAGTCGCGCGTACTCCTTCGTCCGTCTTACCGCCGACGGGCCGCCGGTGCCGGGCCTGGAGATCGCACCCAGTCCTGTCGGGGGCGAGCGGGATTGCCGCTCACTTCCGAATCACTCGACGACCCCACCGTGGGGGAATCCGGTCCGGCCCACGAGCGGGTCGGATCGGCGGCGATCTCGCGTGCCACCCTCGGGGTGGGTGGCTTGCCGCCACGAGATCTCGGACAGGTTACGAAAAGTAGGACCGGCCGTCCACCAGCTAGGCGGAAAAACAGGTGTGGGTGGCTCGAAAACACCAACGGAGCAGTGAGGATTGCACCCTGTGACGACGCCTACACCTGCACCACTCGTAAGCGTGAACCGTTCGGCGACAGAACCGACCACTCGGCGCGCGCGAGTTTCCCGCGCCGCGTTCGGGTCCGCCCCGGGGGCCGCGCGGGCCGGTTCAGGCCGATTTCTCGATCGGGATCAGGCGCAGCCTCGGCACCATGCCCGCCTCCGCCAGGGCGTCGATCGCCAGCTGTTCCGCGGCGTCCAACTCCAGCCCGGGCGGCGGCCCCAGCAGCACGCTGACCACACATTCCTTGCACGCGTCGCCGCGGACCTCGCAGCTGTCGCAGTCGATGAGCATCATCGCCCCTTCCGGTGCTTTTGATCTCCTGTCGACGACACTAGGCAAGGGGTACGACACTTTTCGCTCACCCGTTCGAAAAACTCTTCCGACCTGCGGGCGAACAGGAGGTGACAGCGGCTTTCAGGCCCCGGTGAATTCCCAGTGCCAGGGCTCTTCGCGGCCCCGGCCCGGTTGTGCCCACTGCGGGTTCGACCACCCGAACAGCGGCGCGTTGGCCACCATCCACGCGTACTGCGCCGACCCGAACGACTGGATGCCGCCGCACAGGTCGACCGCCAGCCCCCAGCCGTGGTTGCTGGTGCCCGGGACCGCCGCCAGCGCGGGTTTCACCTGGTAGAGGCGCACCTGGGCGGCGAAGGAGCGGTAGGAGTCGGTGATGCACACCGGGCCGCCGAACCGCGCCGCGTAGGCCGAGGACAGCGCCTGGTAGGCCTGCGCGGCGTCGCAGCGCAGCAGGTGCGACGCGGACCCGATCAGGCACAGCGCGGCGGGCGGGATCAGGCCGTTGGGGTAGCCGCCCCAGGCGCCCGCCGCCTCGCCCGCGCCCCGGGCAGGCACCTGCACACCGCCGCAGCGCCAGGTCAGGCCGCCGTCGGTGGCCTGCGGCACCGGCTGCGCGGGCCGCTGGAGCAGGGTCGGCCTGCCGACGCCGAGCACGGTGTCGCCGCCGGGCAGGTCCTGCACCACCACCCCGGCGAGCCGGGCGTCGGCGGTGAGCACGGTCCGGCCGTCGAGCACGATCCCCACGCCCTGCACCCCGAGCCGGGCGGGGCCGAGGAACACCACGTCGCCGGGCTGGGCGTCCGCGGGGGCGACCGGCGCGAGCACGCCCATCTGCTCCCCCGCCGACCCGGGCAGGGTGATCCCGCCCGCGGCGAACGCCGAGCGCACCAGCCCGTCGCAGGAGTAGGCCGTGGGCCCCTCCCCGCCCCTGCCGGGCACGTACGGCCTGCCCAGGGCGGCCACCGCGGCGTCGACCGCGCCGACGGCCTCGGCGGGCAGCACGAGCAGCCGCTCCCCCGACGCCGGCACCGCCTGGGCGACCCCGGCCTGCGGTGCGCCACCCGACCCGGCGAGCGGGGTCAGACCGGCGGGCAGCCGCGCCGGGTCGCGCAGGGCCGCGGCCCGGGGCGGGGTGATCCCGGCGGCGGCGAGCCGGTCGGTGTAGACCTTCCAGTTGGCCGCGGTCTTGTCGTTGCGCTCCTTCTGGGCCTTCTGCTGGGCGACCACGGCGGCGTTGGTGTCGTCGACCTGCCCGCGCAGCTCCGAGGACACCGCGGCGGCCCGGTTCGACGCGTCGTCGCTGCTGCGGTCGAGGTCGGCCTTGCGGTCGGCCGCCGAGCGCTCGGCGCCCACGGCGGACTCCTCCGCGCGCTGCGCCGCCTGCTGCCTGCGGACCGAGGCCGCCAGCCGGGAGTCCTGGTCGGCCCGGATGCGGCCGATCAGGTCGTTGCCGCGCAGGTAGTCCTCCGGGCTGGTGGCGGTGAGCAGCATCTGCACCGAGCTGGGCTGCGCCAGCGCGGCGTAGAGGGCCTTGGAGTACTCGTCGACCTCGCCCTGCTGGGCGGCGACGACCCGATCGGCCTCGGCGCGCTCGGCGCGGGCGGCGGTCACCCGCTCGGTGGCGGCGGCCAGGTCCCGCTCGGCGCCGTGCAGCCGGTCGGACAGGTCGGCCAGCTCGCGCTGCACGTCGGTGGCGGTGCGCTGCAACTCGGCGACCCTGGGGTCGGCGAACGCCTCGCCGGGCCTGGGGTCGGGCACCGGCGCCCCGGGGGCGACCCCGGCCTCCACCTGCGGTGGGTCCGACGGCGCCGGGGGCTGCTGGGCCGCGACCGGGCGCACCAGCACCGCCGCCGCCAACAGCACCCCCAGCCCGACCGCCCCGGAACCCCGGCCGAACACCCTGCTGCGCACTCCCCCGACCCTCCCTGTCCCAGCCGCCCGGCTCCCGCGGGCCCGGCGGCGCTGTCAGACCCGGCCGAGCCGCATCAGCAGCACGGCCGAGGGCACCGTGTAGGCGCCCCGGTCGCGCACCGCGTCCGCGACGGCCTTGTCCGAGGTGACCACGACCAGCGGTCTGCCCCGCGGCTCGTCGGCCACCAGCGACCGGATGACGTCGTCGGCGAGGACTCCCGGGTCGCTGAACATGACCCGGACCCCGCGCGGCTTCGCCACCGGGACGACGACGACCCCCGCCCCGTCGAAAACGAGCGTGACCTCCGCGGAGGTGCGCGCGGCGAGCGCCGAGAGCTGCCGGATGAGCCGTTCGCGCTGGTCGGCGAGGGAAAGATCGGAGTAACCGGTTTTGGTGACGTTGTAACCGTCGACGATCAGGTGGACCGCGCGCAGCGCCAGCAGCCGCTCCAGGTGCACCGGGTCGTCG